>DATKNJ010000086.1:0-7743 GCA_035541395.1 Anaerolineales bacterium | reverse complement strand
ATCGGTGCCAGGATCGGTTGAAGTTCCGCGGCATGATTTTCAACCAGTGCGCGGATCACGGCAGTTGTTACTTGTGGCTGATCGGCGAGCAGAAAAATTGCAGAACCAACATACTGGGGGAGGGGAAATTCCAACCCTGTGATTCCCGCGCGAATCGATGAGGCCTGACCTTCTTCCCAATTTTCATTTCTTACAATTTGCACTGGCAAGTCTTCAACAGCTTTTTCAACCGCCTCAGCATCCGCGCCTGTTACCACAATGACCGGCGAGAGACCCGCCTCCAGCGCGGTCCGTGCGATAACGCGTACAAATGGCTGGCCACGCCACGAAAGGAGTTGCTTTGTTTGGCCGAAACGTTTGCTTCCACCTGCAGCCAAAACAATTCCTGCGGTTTGTTCATGAGCAGTATAAACTTCATTCTGTTCCAAGCTGGCAATGAGAACCGAATCATAAGTCGGCAAGAGCATCTGCGCTAGTTTACCCGCGCTGGCTTGCAGTTCATGTGTATCTGCCTGATTGAGCAACGCGACTCGTCGCGCGTTTGCAGGAATATTTTTCAGCCCGCCATCGGGATGAAGCATCACATGTGCGAGCGCCTCACTTGAAATTGTTTCGCTGACTTTGAGGCCACTAAGGCGCATAAAGATTTCTGAACGATGAACGAATCCTTCAGTCAATGGCTTTCCCAGACCTGATAATCCAGCAACTTGAACTACAGTATTCACAAACTCAGGAATGGGCGGCTCGTGTTCTGCGGGCGCTTTCAATGGTTTTTGCCGCGAACCATCGGCTTCGATCAGCAAGGGAATTGAGCGCTTTTGGCACTTTGCGTGTAGCCACTCTAAGATAGGAGAATCAGGAGGCTGAGTTCTGTTCTCTTGAATGGGACCGGTAACTAGCCAAACACCATTGGGCTTTTCGTTTACGAAGTTTAAATCTTCGAGGCCATTTGCAATGATGTGTTGATCTGCCAATGGAATTTGCCAGACTCCCAGGTGACTCGACGCGGTGACAATAACTGGTGGGGGGAGTTCACGTGCCAAACGAAACATGGCTGTGGTCTTGCCGCCCGCGCCAACGAAGGCAATGCTGGGTGCTTGAGAAACGCGTAATGTCTTGGCGAGATTCATGTGCCCCAAAGTTTGGAATGTAATTCAGGTTTGGAGAGAATCGCTTCCAGCACACCGCCGCCAATCGCGAGCGATTTATCTGAAACAAGGAAACATGCACTGGCATCGTCGCGCGGATCGATGTCGCCGATCTTGAGTCCTTTATTTACTTGGATGCCATCGTGAATTAATCCGCGCAAGACTCCTTTGAACGGACTGATGACTGGGGCGTTGTTTACTTCTGCGATGAGCTGGCCCTCTTCCAAATGATCGGCGATATTGGCGTGGCTGATCAAAATCCCGGTTGCTGGCGCGCGCAACACGCGGCGCGGATCGCCTTCGGGCTGGCCGCTATCAGCTTGTGTGGTTCCATTCCAGTAGACGCGGCCCAGAGTGTGACTGCGGCGAGTCTCGATCACAGCGTGACAATTCTCACCGGCGTGGAATCCAGGCCCAAGTCCGATATGAAGCGGGACGGAGTACGATAACGATTCGGGAGTCTTTTTCAAGAGCCGCGCGTCAATGACCACTGAAAAATCCAGTGCAGAAAGAATCTCGGCGCGCGGATCCGTCATCACGGGAATTTGATTTTGCGCCAAAAAGTTTTTTGCTTCTGTTGGATTTTGGGCACGCCACGCGGTGATTCCCTCTACGGTGCACTCGCCTTCGTAAATTGCTTCTGAAAACGCAACGGCTCGACGCACGGCTAATGGTTGTTCCAACTCTGTGACGACAAGTTTCAGCCCTGAACGGAAAAGGCGTACGGCAACGCCAGTTGCAAGGTCGCCCCCGCCGCGAATAAGAATCAAACTTTTCATGGCTGTTGTTGTATATCATTTGCCTGTCGTTCTAACAGCAAATGGCCGAAGGCATAAAGTGTAATATACAAAAAGAGAAAGAAAGCCGCGAATATCCCTGTGAAAACCAATGATTGTGCGCTGGGCGCTTGCACTCGTTGCAACGCGAAAAGTGCAATGTTGGCAGGATGACTCAGGATGTCCCATGAATTCCAACGCAGAAAGCGGCCCATGTAAATGCCAAGACTGCTGGAGATCGTCACCAAAAGAACAAAGGCCCAGCCAATCCAGCGACCAAATTCGCGGCGGATAATTTCCTGCATCATAAAGAGCGAAACAATCCCGAGCAGCAGTCCGGTAAACGCGAACCACATCAGCATCAGGACATCGTACCATGTATCAATGTCTTGCCATGCAGGCCGACTCAAATGTTGAAAATCTGTGAGAATATAAGGCGCGTTTGGGAAAAAGATCAACCATAAGAAGGCCGCGATTGGGAGAAGAATATATAGCCAGCTACGCTTAAGCGTCAACGTATATGTGAAGTATGAGATGATAAATGGAATCCATGCCAGGAACAGGTTCCAGATCAGGAAGGCATAATTGATGCTGCCAGTCACTGATGCGCGCCAACGCCACAGCGCAATAGATAAAACAGAGGCTCCGCTCAACATGGCAAAGATAAACAACCGATATTTATTCTTTGCAAAGCGCGTTTGCAGTCTTTGGTACATGTCAGCTATTTCCTTTTTCCTGAAGCAAGTGGCCGAAAGAATATAGCGTTAGATATACAAACAAATAGAAGAGTGTGAAAAGAAATGTGAAAGCTACCAAACGCCGCGACGGATCAATGACCATGCCCAAAATGCTGACTGCAATTTCCTGAGGGCCTTGCAGAATGTCCCATGAGTTGAAGCGGACAAAGCGCCCCAAATAGACCCCAAAGCTGCTGAGGCCAGAGACGGCGAATACAAAGACCCAGCCAGCGATCCGCCCAAGCGCGCGATGGACGATCTCGTGCATGAGATACAGTGAAACCAATCCTAACAGCAGGCCAGTCCATGAGAACCAGACCAGCATGATTACGTCATACCATAAAGGTGTGTTTGAGGATTCTTGTGCGAGATGTTGTAAATCTGTCAGAATATATGGCGCGTTGGGAAAGAAGAGCAGCCACAAAATTGTTGTGATCGGAATGACCAAAATCAGCAGGGCGCGCCGCCATGATAGTATATAAGCAGTGTAAGCCAGCACAAACGGAATCCAGGCTAGAAACAGATTCCAGACCAATCCGACATAACGTCCCGAGTCGCTGTACGCGATGCGGGCCGCGACCAGAATCACACAAATGACTGATGCTCCGGCGAGTAAAAAAAAGATTGCCAGTTTGTACCGATGACGTATAAGCGAAGCTTGAAGTCGATTGAGCATGAAATGATTTTATCTCAGGAAGCGAATCAACAAGGGATTAACTTGTTCGGGTTGTTCGTAATGTGGAATGTGCCCGGCACCTTCGATAACATGGTATTCGGCGCGCGGCACAAGGTTTAGAATCGATCGGCTCTGTTCCAGCGGTAATGTGTGGTCGTTGCGCCCCCAAATTAGCAAAACAGGCGTTGATAACTTCCCAAGCTGTTGATAAATCTCAGGAGAGCCGTCTACAACTTTATTTCGGAGTGTTGATAAAATTGCGCGGCCAAAGCCGCGGAACTGCATTTGGACGCGGTATTGATTTTGGAACATCTCAATCAGATCCGGATCGAAGAAGTTGGAAGCGGCGCGTTTGGCGATTCGCTCCGTGCCTGCCAAGCTGAGAAGACTCTCGCTAACGCCGGGCAATAGCGCGATTTTGTAAAGTGGATTGAACGATACTGAATGCGTGCCAACGGGATCGATTAGAATCAGTTTGTTTACTCGCTCGGGAAATTGAACGGTGAACGCGGCAGTAATAAATCCGCCCATCGATAAGCCAATTAAGTTGACAAGCGCAGAGATGCTTAATGCATCTAATAAATCATGAAGTTGGCGGACAAATAGATCAAGATTATATTTCAATCGAGGGCGGTCTGAATAGCCGCGACCAAACAAGTCATATCGCAGGACACGGAAGCCGGCCCCGGTCAATGCTTTGAAGGTTGGTTCCCAAATAAAATATGGAGTCGAGAATCCGTGAATGAGAACCACAATCGGTCTGCGTTCGGGACCGCTTAATTCATAATGTGTAACGCCATCGCTTAACGTGACGAATGAGCCCGCCGCACCAGTGCGAGTCTCATCGTCTAAATCTTTGGTTTCGTCGAAAAACGGGAATGGCATTCTAAGAGGGGCGCAATAATTTGCGCCCCATTTGATTTTAAATTTTTCCTAACGCTCGCAATACGCGTTCCGGCGTGAACGGAAATTCATTAATCCAAACGCCAGTTGCATCATGAATGGCGGCTGCAATAGCGGCAGCTAACGGTATGAATGGTAATTCGCCTACACCGCGCGCGCCCCACGGTCCGTTCGGATCGGGAACTTCCACCAAGACCGAGTCGACTTTCTCGGGAATGTCGAGAATGGTTGGCAGGAGATACGTGCTGAATTGATCGGTGAGCACTTTGCCATCTTTGGTCTTGAAGTCTTCGGTCACCGCGTAGCCATGGGCTTGCACCACCGCGCCTTCGATCTGGCCAACTACGAGGTCCGGGTTGATCGCTTTGCCCACATCATCCGCGGCGACAACGCGCAGCACGCGCACATGGCCGGTTTCGGTATCCACTTCCACATCCACAGCTTGTGCAGAGTACGCGTACGCGAAGTTTGGTTTGGAGTGCCCCGTTTTTTCATCCATGTGCTCAGTAGTCGGGGCGAGGTATGTGAATTCTGCAATGGCGGGACGCTCTTCGGCGTGCCACTTCGCCATGGCTGCTTCTGCCGCGCCTTTGATGGCGTTGCCTGCCATAAAGGTCATGCGCGATGCGGATGACGAACCCGGGTTACCCTGTGTGGCTGAATCCGATGTGACGATTTCTATTTTGCTGGCAGGGATGCCAATCACCTCTGCCGCCATTTGGATCATCACCGTATGAGTACCTTGACCAACTTCCGCACCCGCGTGATGCACGATGGCATGCTCGATTTGACCATCGCCATAAATTTCAACTTTGGCCCAGCAATTTTCTTGATAACCGAAAGAGAACCCGACGTTCTTGAATCCAGTCGCGAAGCCATGGCCGCGTTTGAGGTGAGATGGTAATTGTGGATATGCCTTCACTTTGTTCCATTCGGACTTTGCGGCGGCTGCCTCAATCACTTGTACAACACTGACTGGCCCGGGCGCGGGCGTACCCACACCTAATGCATCGCCATCACGCAAAGCATTCTTGAGGCGGAATTCAACCGGATCCATGCCGAGCTTCTCGGCTAATTTGTCCATTTGCAACTCGGCCATGTATATTGCCTGCGGCGCGCCGAATCCGCGGAAAGCCGCGCCCGGGACGTTATTGGTGCATACACCGTATACATCTGTTTTTACATTTGGAACAAAGTATGTCCCGGTCGAGGTGATGGTCGAATTGCCAAGCACTTTATTGGTTGTATACATGTACGCGCCGGCATCGCCGATGATTTCGTTTTCTATTGCGATCAGTTTGCCATCTTTGGTCGCGCCCCATTTGGCTTTGAGGATCACGGCATGTCGTTTGGCGTGTCCGATGATCGACTCGCGGCGACTCCAAATAATTTTGATTGGGCGATGCAACTTCCATGCGGCCAGCGCTAACACAATTTGAACTGAAAGGTCTTCACGTCCGCCGAAGGCACCGCCGATAGCTGGATACACCACGCGGACTTTTCCTTCTGGCAACCCGAGCGCATGTGCGATGGAATCGCGGTCGGCGTTCGTCCATTGGCCTGCACAGACAACTGCGACGCGGCCCTCTTCATCGATATAAGCCAGTCCCGCTTCCGGCTGAAGGTAGGCATGTTCCTGCATCGGCGTGTGGTACTCGCCCGTGACGATCACATCCGCTTTGGCGAAACCATCTTCTACGTTGCCTTTGCGGATGCGATAACGCACGCAGATGTTATTCGGGTAACGGTCGGGGTGAAGGATTGGCGCGTCAGGCTGCATGGCAGTGATCGGGTCGGATAAGATCGGCAAATCTTCGTAATCGACATCGATCAACTTTAACGCGGCTGCCGCTTTGGATTCGCTCTCGGCCACGACGACTGCAATTTGGTCGCCGATAAAACGGACGATATCCGTTCCCGGCTTTTTCGCGCCGGGTCCGCACAAAACCGGTTGATCGGGAAGCTGCAGGCCATATTCGTTGACTGGAATATCTTTGGCTGTGTACACCGCAACCACACCGGGCGCGGACTCAGCTTTGGATGTGTCGACGCTTTTCACGCGTGCGTGCGGGTGTTCGGCGAATAGAATCTTCATGAACAACATGTCCTTGGTGGACACGTCGCCGGAATAGATTGTTTGCCCTATCACCTTTCCATGGGCATCAATACGAGGAATGGATTGACCGATGCTGTGCACAGGAACCTATCTTTTATATTGTTTCGTTTTTGCGCCTTTGATGGGAGGCGCATCCAATGGGCCGTAACGCGATGGGCCGGTAAAGCGATAAATCACCGCATAGAAAAATGACACAATCCCGCCCAATAGCATAATGTAAACCAATGTGAAGACGATATACGCGTAAAAGTGATTCGCGTTTGCGATTGGGCTAAAGAGAAAACTTAAACCGGGCGTGCTGAAAAGAAATTGAGGTAATTGTGGATAACCCATCAGCTCATTGGGCAGTGGCCAATGATTTTGGATTCCCATTGTGATCGTGGTCAAGGCAGCAAAGAATGAAAGGAGCGGCACGATGATCATCATCAGGCAACCGATGGTACGCCAGATCGGATGCGGCCCTTTCGGCCCTTGCTGGACGACTCGGTGATCGGAGGAGTATTTGCCCATTTAGGCCTCCCTATGCTCGCATTTTGCTGGCATCTTCGATGGCTTTCACGATCTTGTAATAACCGGTGCAGCGACACAAGTTGCCAGTGATCGCCTGTTCAATTTCGTCTTTGGTCGGATTCGATCTTTCTTCAAGCAATTTGGCCGCCGACATCAAAAAGCCCGGCGTACAATATCCACATTGAACTGCGCCATCTTGAATAAACGCTTCCTGTACAGGATGCAGTTTCTCACCATAGGCAAGCCCTTCGATAGTGACGATCTCCGCGCCTTCTGCGCGCGGCGCCGGTACAAGACAAGCCATCACGGCCTTGCCATCCAGGAATACTGTACACGCGCCGCACTCGCCTTCAGCGCAGCCTTCTTTCGTCCCGATCAGTTCGCCTTCTTCGCGCAACAACCTCAACAGAGTCTTATCTTGCCCGCCAGTGAATGTATATTCTTTGCCGTTGATTCGTGTGTGGATTTCCGATTTCTGATCATGATGCACGCTCTTGAACGGAACCGTGTTTTGAGATTTGCCCCACAACAAAACCGGATCAGACGGCACCCCGGCTTGCTCCTCTCCATCGCGCAGGGCGCGCAGCCCGCGCATGGTTGTGACGCGCACCATCTCGCGGCGATACGCGGCCGAGGCGCGTAAATCATCAATGGGGCGCGAGGCTTTCATCGTCAATTCAGCGGCTTCAGTAATGACATTATCTGTCAGGTGTTTTCCTGCGAGATATGCTTCGGCTTCTTCAGCGTGGATGATAGTCGGTGCGACAGCTCCAAGTGTGATCGACGCGGATTTAACGAGATCGGCTTCAAGATCCAGGACGATCGCTACATTGGTAACGGAAATGGCTTGAGCGCGGCGTAACGCCAATTTGATGAA
>DATKNJ010000085.1:0-7423 GCA_035541395.1 Anaerolineales bacterium | reverse complement strand
GGTTAACCACTAAGGCACGAAGACACAAGGGCACGAAGTTTTTCTTTATAAATAAATAGGATGGATATGAAGATGCGAACCGATTTATCGTCCCCACTGCCTAACGAAGTTGAACATATTGCTCGTTTGATTGTGGATTCTGCTTTTACTGTTCATAAAGCGTTGGACCCCGGTTTATTGGAAAGCGTTTATGAATCCTGTTTTTGCCACGAGCTTGGAAAACGCGATTTGAAGTATAAACGTCAAGTCATCGTTCCATTGGTTTATGATGGTATTAAGTTTGATGAAGGATTGCGGCTGGATGTTCTTGTTGAAGAGAGGATCGTTTGTGAGTTGAAGGCAGTTGAACAGATCCATGATTTTCATCTTTCCCAAATTCTCACTTATCTGAAATTGACCGAAAATCGCCTTGGCTTTTTGATCAATTTCAATGTGCCAATTATCAAAAATGGAATCAAACGAGTCATCTTATAATTTTGTGATTTTGAGTCTTTGTGTCTTCGTGGTTGAATTTCATGAATAATTTTGGTTTTCATGGTCGGCTTGGGTTTCAGCAGCGTGTGCTTCCCACGTATCGCGCAGCGTTTTTTGATTTGCTGGCGCAGTCTTGTGAACGCGGGCTGAGTCTTTTCGCGGGCTTGCCTCGCATGGAAGAAAGCATCGCAACTACGGATAAGTTGCAAGTTGCCAATTATGTTCCTGCGCATAATCTGCATCTCTTACGCGGACCACTTTATCTTTGTTATCAGCGCGGTTTTGTGGATTGGCTGCGAACTTGGAATCCAGATGCATTGATTGTGGAAGCTAATCCGCGTTATTTTATGACGCCCGCTGCGATTCGTTGGATGAAGGAACGCAGCCGACCGGTCATTGGCTGGGGGTTGGGCGCGTCCCCCTTAACTGGCTCACCTGATAAATTCCGTCAAACGCGGCGGCTCACGCTCTTGCGCCAATTCGATGCGTTGATCTCATATAGCCAGCGCGGCGCGGATGAATACTCGGCGCTTGGTTTTCCACGCGAGCGAATCTTCGTCGCACCGAACGCGGTTTCGCCCGCACCGTCATTTCCTTTGCCTTCCAGACCGTCTGCAATTGATCAACCTTCTATCCTTTTCGTTGGACGTTTGCAAGCGCGTAAGCGCGTGGACTATCTGCTCAGAGCTTGCGCACAGTTAGAGTCAAAGCCGCGACTGATGATCATTGGAGATGGGCCGGAACGCGCCGTTCTCGAATCGCTGGCGAAGCAAATCTATCCGTCCGCACAGTTTATCGGTGCCAAACATGGAGCCGAATTAAAACCTTATTTCACGGAAGCAGATTTATTCGTCCTGCCCGGAACCGGAGGCTTGGCCGTGCAGGAAGCCATGAGTTACGGTTTACCAGTAGTCGTGGCGAAAGGCGACGGTACGCAGGATGATCTCGTCCGCACAGAAAACGGCTGGCAGATTCCGCCGGATGATTTTAATTCGTTGTTATTGACGTTGAAAGACGCGTTATCGAATACGCCGCGCTTGCGGACGATGGGAGCGGAGTCGTATCGCATCGTGAGCGAAGAAATCAATTTGGAAAAAATGACCGAAGTGTTTGTGGAGGTTTTGAATCGAGTCAGCGAATCAACGCGTTCTTCTCGATCAACGTAGAAGGCACATGACCCAAAAATGAATCTGCATCGGTGGGAGTTAACAACACGTGACCGATTTGATTCGAAAATCCGTCAGGATGCTTGGCCATCAACAGAATGCCCTCTTTTTGATCTCGCATCGGACTCAGCACATCCAATTTTCTTGGAAGTTCATCCCCGCTTCTCACGCGGACGATATGGTTGATCTCGTTATATGAAAAGAACAGCCGGTAATCGACATGCCCCGGCACGAAGCGTACGGCGATGCCGCGCGGCGTGATGAGATAAACAGCCGATGAACCGAAGATCAACGAGTCTTTATACAGCAGCATAAGGCCTGCCGAAAGCAGGAACCATTGCAACGAATTAAGATCGAGCCGATTGCCAAGCAATAGACCAAGCAGTGCGCTGCCCGCCAGCACAAGTGATACGTTGCGGACTTGATAACTGAACGGCGCACGCGGATGATCGCGAAATGGTTGGCCTTCTTTTTGAAAATCGCGTTTCACTTTGTTTTCCCAAAAGCGCTGTTGCAAAGCCATCAAGATTAAACCTAAAATGATGATGCCGCCTATGATGCTGGAGAGAATCGGCGGCCAGACCCAAAACACAACCAACAGAATCCATAAATAAGGAATCTTCTTTAAGAATAAGTAAGGTGTGCCAAGAACAAAATCTTCGATGATTTTCATATCTCAAGCGGGGAGGGCAGGCAGATTTTCAATCCATTGATTGACGCGGCGGAAGAGATTCGTTTCGCCTGCAGGCCGCGTGCTGACGCGCCATAACAGCCATAAGAGCAGCAGAGGCGTGAGCATGCGCGCGTACGACCACGGGAAGAAATCAATGGTGGGAATCAGGAATTGCACAAAATAGAAGATGCCGAACCAGGTCCATTCGGCAGGAGTCTCGAGTTGAGGCAGGAGAACCATCGCTGAGATCACAAGAAAGACTCCATGATGTTCCCAAACCAATGGCGAATACATCATCATCAGAATCATCAAAGATGGAATGGCATTGAACAAGTTGGCCGATTCACCTTGATGGAAAGTACGGTTGCGAACAGTTTTGAAGATTACAAATAAAGTGGCAATCCCGAGCAAAGCTTTAGAAATATAAGTTGCAATGCGCGGGAACACATAATTCAAGTGCAGTAATTGCGTGATGGCCCAGAAGAACGAGTCGAAAGAGGTCTCGCGGAAGTTGAGTCCGTGCGGAATATTGAGCAGATTGAGGTTATATAAATAGCTCAGGTATGGCTGGAAACCGTCGGAGAGAATCGTGATTCCGAAAATAAAGAACGTGAAGAAAGCCAACCAGGCCAACCATCGCCAGTCCCGTTCGAGTAAAAACGCCAAGGCCAACACAGCAGGAGACGCTTTGAGATGAATCGCCAGACTCAAGGCCAGCGCAGAAATAACGCGCGAACGCGGAAATAATAACAGGCTAATGAAAATCAAATTCAATACATGCAAATTGACTTGAAGATAATACATCGTTCTCAGCAGCGGCATATTGACGACCATGAACAAAGTCACCACGATGGCAGAGAGTCGTTCTGAGAATCCATATCGTTGAAGTACGCGGCCGAGCAGAAAATAGAAAGCCATCAACGAGAAGATGTTCAGTGTCCACAATACGTTCAAGAAAGCGTCGTCACCATATGGGACAAGCGGCTTGAGCAGCATGGCCCAAAACGGCGGATAGATATACAAGCGGTCGAATGGCTGGCCGTTGACTAAATTGGTCGCGCCGAGAATATAGGATTGCAAATCACCGTACGAGATGCGTTCGCGCATCAAGTTCAGATAAAGCACAGATACGATGAAGAAACCTGTCCAGGTCAGCGCATTGTCTTTGTGGATGTGGCCCTCGCTGATCATCCACAATGCGAAGCCACCCAACAGCCAAGTGATGAGCACAGACAAAACGGTGAGCCAATATTTCGAGAACGGTCCGGTCGGGATAAGTACACCGATTCCATCCGCTCCTCGCCATAAATAGACGGCGATGAGACTCAACATGACCAATGCGGAAACGATCCACCACGCGATGAACGCGGCGGTGACAGCTTTGATACTTTGACGAGAATTTGTTTGCATACCTCAGCCAAATCTTTATTTGAGCGTCAACTGATCAATTGCACGAACTCGGCCTGAACATAACCCTTTTGTGCGGTTCCATAGCGGATGTAAAGCCATGCACCTTTTACGCCTGCATTGGCTCGCACAACATCGGGCGTATCAAGGCAAGCCAGCATAGTCCCCGCGGCCTGCGTGGAAACCACTTTGCCTTTGATATTATTGCGGTTATAAACTTTCAATCCGGCGGCACCAATGCTGGCAGATACAACAACTTTCAAACGCGCGTTGGAATCATCAGCAGGAGTGGGCTGCGATGGAGTCGCGGGTTGAGTCGGAGTCGTTGGCTGCGTGGGAGGTGAGGTCGGCTCGGGCTGAGAAGGAGTCGATGAAGACGAATCAGGCGCGGATGGGGAAGTGGATCCGCCGGAATTTGAGTCCACTACGCTGGTTGCTTTTTCTACATAACTGGCTGAAACGTATCCCTCTTTGCCTTGTGCGTCCCGCACGTGAAGCCACTGATTGGTATTGCCGAGATTGGCATTGACCACCACATCGGAATCTAGTGCGCGTAAAAGAGTTCCGGCCGGTTCGATGACGACCGTGTTATCTGTCAGCGTGCTCGGCGCGGATCGCAGACGCAAGCCCGCAGTGACCCACGATGAAACTTGCAGCAAAATGCCTGTGCCACTGGGAATCGGTTGTGAGGAAGAACCGGAAGTCGAAGCGGAACCGCCTGAGCCGTTGGTGGTGCATTCGTAAAAGACGACTGCGCTGATGGCGTTCTTGAGCGAGCGCCCTTGACTGTACCGCGACATCAATGTGACCGATTTGCCTGTTTCGGTGGGCAGCGGCCATGGATCGAGCATCAAGTAATCACTGCTGCCTTGCTTGGCGTATAAAACAACCCAGTGTGTTTGTATGCCCGCGGCGGGCGAACTATCCACTTGCACCAACACCGGCTGACCAGCCGCGATGGATGCGTCGATTTGACTGAGCGGCGCGTCGTTGTTCGTGCAAATGGTGAGGCCTTTGTTGGCAACCTGCGGGTGAATACTGCTGACCGAAGCCCATTTGATGGCCGCGCCGACAAAGCCATTGACGGTCTTCAATTTATCGTTGAGCGTCTTCGGCGTTTCAGTGAAACCAAATCCGCTCACGAGCATGGCCACGCTGGTCAGAGCGCAACCTTCGTAGCCGATGGTGTCATTCTTGTTGCCGAAGCCGAGAATTTCCTTGCTCCATTGCGGGTCTTGTTGGGAATAGTTGACTAGATTGAAGGCCATGGCTCCTCGCTTTTTGAGTAAAGGAATATCCACATTATAAAGAAGAATCTTGTTTATCGAAGATATTTCTCAGCCATCTTTTGGATCGTATTCACGCCGCGCAGCGTAGACGACAGTTTCAATGTTTTCTCAAACACTGCATTGGAAAACGTTGACTCACTTTGTTTTTTGCGGCATAGCCAATAGACTTCGCGTCCGTGTGCGTGGAAGTCATCGATGTCGGTTCGCAATGTCGTCAGCTTTTGGATCGATTCCTCCGCGAGCGGATTCTTCAGGAACGCGACGTTCAACGCCGCAGCAGACTCAATTTTAGCTGGCGCGAACGGCTGATAATCCGCCACTGCTGACAGTTCTGAGTCGCTCCGCAAAAAAGTGGCGACTTCGTACCCAAGTGATTCGCGCAAGCTGGTTTCGATCTGCTTTTCGAGAGTCTCAGTGTTCTTCGATTTGGTTTCAAAAATTACGTTGCCACTGGCGATAAACGTTTCAACGTTGGCAAATCCCATCGATTCGAATAGTTGGCGCAAAACATCCATCTTGACGGTGTGACCGCCAACATTGATGGCACGTAGAAAAGCAAAATAACGAGTCATGATCGGGATTTCCTTTCATGTCCTGCGTCACTCTGAGGAATGTTATTTACGACCGAAGAGCCTCGCATATGGGCGATAGAAATCCTCAGGATGACACTTCAATAAAATTTGTAAATAATTTATCTCAATATTACCGGCAATTCAAGAAATTCGCCGTAGCGATTGGCGGCATCAATGACAGCTTGTTGTTCAACTTTAGTCAATGGCTTGAATGGATTTAGTTCCACTTCAACGGAATCTTTCTTCAATGTTCGCTTCCACGTGCCAACGATTTGTCCATTGATCATGATCGTATGTTGGAAGAGCGCGTTGCCGCGCGCATCTAATTTCTTCACGTGCGAGGAGTCGAAAATAGAACTGCGATCTGTATAACCGACAATGTATTCATCATAATTTGGCAATAAGAATGCGATGGTTGACTTGCTTCTCGTGCGCGGCGTGGATTCTGAAAACCAATATGTTTGCTCGTCTATGGTTTCGCTCACAAGTTGAGACTTGACCATTTCGATTCCCTGTTTTGCATCGGCCATCGTCAGCCCGGACCACCAAACGAAATCGCGCAGAGTCGCGGGGCCGCGGCTGAGAAAATATCGTCGGGTGAGTTCGGCCAAAGAGGCTTCGCGACTCAAAATCCGCGCTTGAGGCGCATGTTCATCTAATAAGGCGTAGGTGAATTGTTTGCCGCGGCGCGGGCCGCTGCAAATGATCCCATCCAGTTCGGCGTGCATTATCAAGTGCGTGAGTCGCAATTCATCTGTGGAGATGCCAGTCCGTTGCAGCGCGGAGGCAAGTTCTGTGCGGGTCAGTTGTTTTCCATCCCGCAGGGCCTTGACGAGCGTGTGGTTACTGCGCTTGATGAGGGCTGCATCTAATTCGGCTTGACGATCATACGAGGCTAGAGACATTTTGACGCGCGGCGCAGTTAGCTTCAACAGCCAGCGGATATCGGCGGGCAGAACGAAATGCCAGGTGGGACGTAGCACGTGCGTGCGTAGAATCATTCTATCCGTGAAAGCCTGCTCGATGGCTGTATCGCTGAGACGTTTGGCGCGCAACCCAAGCGCCCATTTCGCCGCGGCATAGTCCTGACTCTGCACCGCGCCGAGATATTCCACAACTTGTTTGGCTGTTTGGAAGTTGGTTTTAGAGAGTTGTTGGTTGTGGAGGCGGGAAAGAGGGATATTGAGGGAAGGCATAAGCCAAATATATATGACAGATTTGCTGTACTTTTAAGAGAAATGCAATTCTGATTATACAAAACTGACGTTTTAAAAACAATAGACCACGCCCATCACGCGGTTTTTGTTCATCAGAGTTGAATTTCGATGTCGGACGCGTTTTCTTTCGTAAGCGAAAATGATTTTTGTTTTCCTGCGTATGTCAATTCGTACTCACCCAAAAATCCGTTGAATTGAATTTTTCCATTTTCGTCGGTCATGAGCTTCGTGGTCGGAATCCACCATTCGCTTTTGATCAATTTCAACAATTCATCATACGCGGGCTTGCTCGAGGCGTCTTTACGAATCAATCCGGCGGGCGCGTTGAGCCAGTTTCCATCGGACATGTCCCACCAGGTGATGCCTTCCACCAACGGATGTGCGAACAAAGTTTTGTAATGCAGAAGCGTTTCCTCGACTTGTCGTTCCTCGCCCTCCGGCGTGGTCGGCCAATCGGTCACCTGATAATCATTCAGGTCCACGATTTCAGGCGGCATCAAATGTCCAGAGACGAGGGTCGTTTCCGTAAAATGAATCGGAAGATTGAACCGGGTGAATTGATCCAAAATCTTCAATGTTTTTTCCACTCCCCAATATCCCTGGTGCATGTGAGATTGAATTCCGA
>DATKNJ010000084.1:0-9946 GCA_035541395.1 Anaerolineales bacterium | reverse complement strand
ATCGAGCGGCATGGTGATCAAACCATACGCGCCGAGGATGATTCCCAGCGCGGGGAACGCGGCCACATCGGAGGGACCGGTAAAACCGAAAAAGTGAATCGACCAGGTCAACGCGAGGGACGCGAGAAACAGGCTGAGGGTAGTACTGAGCATGCCGAAAGCGATCAAAAACGGAATATCGCGATGGACTTGATGTCCAAGTTCGTGCGCGAGCACCGTTTCGATCTCATCTGTTGAAAATTCATTGATCAGCGTATCACCTAACACAATACGACGCGTATTGCCGATGCCGGTCAACGCCGCGTTGGCAGATTTGGTGCGACGCGACATATCGAACTTGAACACGCCGCGCACTTTGGTGTTGGCGCGTTCAGCCAGTTTTAGCAAGCGATCGGCCAACTCCTGATGCTCATCGCCGAGCGGAACAAACTTATTGAAGAGCGGCATGATCAATATCGGCGCGAGATTGGAAAGCAAAACGTTGAAAAGGAGCAAACCAGCCGCGGCCCACAACCACCACCAATCGCCGGTGACGCGCAAAGCGAGATACAGCAACTCAAGCAGAATCAAGCCGAGGGGCGCGCTGATCGCGAGTCCTTTAAGTTGATCGATGATCCAATCTTTGAGACTCTGCGTAGACTGATCAAAACGATGCGGCAGGACAAATCCGCTGTAATAGCTGAGCGGCAAATTGATGACGAAATAAATGCCGCCAAAAATCAACACATATACAGGCACAAGAAACCAGGGATTCGTGAACAGTGAATAAGTGCCAAGCCATTGACGAAGTGCAATGCTCCAACCAAAGAAGAGCCACGCCAAGGCGTAGACCGCGCTGAAGGCCGTATCCACCAACCACAAGCGGCGACCAATGCGCGCATATTCTTTGGCTTTCTGTTGGCGTTCGGGATCGAGAGTTGTCATTGCAAGCTTTCCATTTCCGCGGCGAGATGTGCGATGATTTGATCAGCAGTCATTACTTGACCATAAGATTGAAGCGCGGACAAAAACGCCTTGTGAACGTGATCGGCGGGAATAACAGTATCGCCGAATTTCAAGTCGCGCGTCGCGCAAGCATCGGAAGCGATCATCACTTGAAAGCCGAGATCCGACGCGGCGCGCGCCGTGGCATCCACACACATGTGAGTCATCATGCCGCAAATGACCACGCGTTCGATATTCCAACCTTTCAATAGCTCAAGCAGATTCGTATTGAGGAACGAATTCGGCTCGTGCTTATAGACGATGGGCTCGCCTTCAAAGTGCGCTACCGCATCGTGAATATCAGTGCCGCGATCACCGGAGATAAAAAAGGTCGCATCCGGTTCGAGCGAAATATGTTGAATGTGGACATGATGTCCGCCATGTTCGCGGAAACACTGCAAAAGCATATACGCTTTCTTCGCCGCGGCTAAAGGTTCGACCAGTTCATGCTTGCCGCCGGGGAAATAATCTTTTTGAATGTCAATTATGAGAAGAGCTGTGTTCATTGAATATCCTGAACAAATTTTATTTTCTTCCGAAATCCGCCGGGATTTCGCCCCATTCTTCCGTATCCCATTTCAGAACTGCCTCATCGTCTAATTCGTTTTCAGCCAACCAATTCTCCGCGCTGTGAATCATTAAGAACAGCGGCGCGTTGGCTTTGGTCTTCTTCAATCGAGTTTTGCACTCCCCAGTGTAAACCCATGAAATGGCATTCTCTGAATCAGAATAAACAGTCAATTGCGTTTTGTTTTTCGCCAGCCACGAAAGCGCGTGGACGATTGCCAGAAATTCTCCCACATTGTTCGTTCCTTCTGGGAAAGGCCCAAAGTGAAAGAACTCTCGACCGGTTTCCGTATCCACGCCGCGATATTCGAGTTTGCCCGGCGAACCGCTGCAAGCCGCGTCCACACACAACGAAGGCAGAACCGGCTTCACGTCCGCGCCTGACCATTTTCCAAGCGAGGAGGGTTTGCCTTTATATTTTTTGTATTCCGACTCAAACGCAACTTTGGCTTCTCTCAAACTTCCAAAGGATTTATATTGCGCGTTGGCAAAACCCTTCACTTGTTTCTCGCATTCCGCCCATGAAGTGAAGACTCCTGTCTTGCGACCTTTCCAGACCACGTAATATTTTTCCTTGGCCATCATCTAGATTGTACACGAATTGCTTGACGAGAATCAATCAAATCCCTACAATCGAATCATGACGAACTTACCCATCAAATTACAGGAAATTGTCGATGACTTCGCGACAATGTCGCGCGAAGAAAAAATCGAGATGCTGATCGGCTACGCCGAATCTCTGCCGCCTTTACCAGATCACTTAAAAGAAGCTCGCTCCAAAATGGACCCTGTGCCTGAGTGCATGACCCCGGTCTTTTTACTCGCTGAAAAGCGACCCGATGGCGGCGTGGAGTTTTATTTCGACATTCCGCCCGAATCCCCCACCGTGCGCGGGCTGGCTTCGATTCTGTATCACGGACTCAATGGCTTGAAGCCTGAAGAGATTTTATCTGTGCCCGTAGATTTTTTCGTGCCAATGAATTTGCAGGAAGCCATCTCACAACAACGCATCAACGGATTCATCGGTGTGCTGGCGCACATGAAACAGGCCGCGGTCAAAACACTGGAAGAAAAATAATCGCTTTGTCATGCTGAGGGCGCTTGTGTCCGAAGCATCTCACACAAAGAGAACGAGACTCTCACCTGCACTGCGCCAAACGCAGTGCGGCGCAAGTGTCGGTCGCGCAAAACACTCCCTCAGAGTGACACAATTTGGATTTTTCTAAACGCGAATGCCTCGAATTATCGAGTGACGCGAATCATTTTTATTCGTTCATCCGCGTCATTCATGTTAATTCTCTCTTACTACTTCACAACCAAACTCACCGAATCCATCGCGAGCAAAGAACCATCCGCCGCGCTTTGATCTTGAATCTCGATGCGGATATTCGCGCCCGCGGGAATAGAACTTAAATCAATTGTCGCGTCAAACGTGCCGGGCGCGCCCATATCGGACGCGGTCACTGAGATCGGCCCATTGGCTAATTCCGTATCCGTCGCGTCGAAGATTTGATAAGCCAATGTATTCTCAAACGGCGCAATCGTGATATTCCCGGTCACATGCACGCTACCGCTTACCTCCGCGCCCTGTTGCGGCGCGGTCAACTTAATGCTCCGCCATTGTCTATCCGCGGTTTGTGTGGAGAAATCCAACATGACCAACTTGCCATTTTCGAGTCGATAATGGCGCATGGTCTTCAACGATGGGCAACACATCGGATCTTGCGTTCCATGAATGGTTGCATCCAACGCGATCACAGAATCGGTGACGCTCACTGAGTTGATCATGGCACGATCATCAATCGGTTGAATCGCGGCTTGCACTGCTTTGCCAGCTTGATTCAGAAAAACAACCAATGAAACAAATGTGCCGGAGCCGCCATAATTTTCCGCGAGAAACGCGACCGCGTCACTGGCGTTGTCGCCATTTAAATCTGCGAAGGCCATCGGTTCGAGCAGACTAATATCCGCGTAATCCGGCCCGCCGAGCGATCCCTTTTGATATTTGCCATCTTTCAATTGATATGTCAGCGGTTGATCTGTCAGTGTAGTTGACGAGACTTGTGCGTCCATCACCTCGTCAACGGTTAACGGAGGCACAGACGGAACGGGCGAACCTGTCAACGTGGGAACAGACGAGGGCGCGGGTTGAGGCGAGCATGCCATCGCCAGAGTCAAAATCATCAACGCGAAGAAAAGTCTTTTCACTGTGCCGTCCAAGTGGCGCCACCATCGGTGGTTTTATACAATGTGATCAGACTGGTGTTCACATCGTAACTTGTGACCCAGCCGGTCGTGGCATTGACGAAGTCCATCGTGGCGAACGAATCGCCAAAGAGCACGCTGGGCGTTTCAACCATCCAGGTTTGGCCCGCGTCATGCGTGGCAAAAAACTGGTTGCCGTTATAGACGAAGCCATCCGTCGCCGAAACGAAGTCCATCGTCTTGCCGTTGGGAATTCCAGTCGGCGTGAGTGTCCAGGAATTCCCGCTATCGTGCGAAACAAAGACCAGCAGTTTCGGAGAGTTGCCAAAGGCCTGCAAACCAAGGAAAGCATCTTTTGAATTGAAGAACTGGAGATCGATGAATCCCAGTTCGCCGCCGCTTTCCAAGTTGGAGGGCAACGGCAAATTGATCTGCGCCCAGTTGTGACCGCCATCGTCGGTGCGATACACATAGATCGTGTTATCAGAATAGACCACGCCACCGATCCACGCGGTTTGCATGTTCAACGCGGAAATGCCATTCTTGAGTCCGCCGAGGGGGATGCTCGTACTCGCGCCTTCTACGTTCGGATCGTCGACGAATGTGCGCGTCCAGTTTGTGCCGCCATCGGTCGTTTGGAAAACAGCAATGGCATTCGAGCCTGCACCCACGCCGAGACTGACCATCGCCCAACCGTTCATCAGGTCGAGGAAATGCAAATCGCATTGACCGAACGGAATCGAAGAGGAAGTCCACGTGAGTCCGCCATCATCTGTGTGATAAAGCGTGCCTTTGTTCATCGGATCAGATGAGTCTGGAACAACGAGAAAGCCATGTTTAGAATCGAGGAAGGTGTGGCCAAAGCCATTTCCTAACACGCCGGCATTCGGCGGGCTGACGTTATACCAGGTAGTGCCGCCATCGTTCGTGCGAACAACTGCTTGATCTGTGATCGCCCAACCGTCGGTTTCGGTGAGCATGCTGAGTGATGCGATCTGCGGATGCTCTACTTGAGGAGCGTTGATCGCTTCTGGCACAGGCGTCATATTCGTGTTCGAGTTCGGCTGCGGATAAGAAGGTTGCGGGGATGAAGGCTGTGGATAGGAGGGTTGCGGATACGATGCAGGAGCAGAGGAAGGCGTGCCACAAGCCGCCAGCAGGAACGCGAATGCAATGAACAAAACCAGAATTTTTCTTTTCATTTCACTTTCAAACCTTTCAGCCAATAAACTCGAACACCGTTGCTTCGCCCTGACCCACGCCCACACAAAGAGTCGCCAATCCATATTTCACATTTCCGCGCAACTTCATTTCATGGAGGAGTGTGGTCGCGAGGCGCGCGCCCGAACATCCCAACGGATGTCCGATGGCAATTGCGCCGCCGTTGACATTGACGATCTCGGGATCGAGTTCGAGGTCTTCCATTACAGCTAACGATTGCACGGCAAAAGCCTCATTGAGTTCGACCAAACCAATATCTTGAATCTTCAAGCCCGCGCGCGCTAAAACTTTGCGCGTGGCGGGAATCGGGCCGTAGCCCATCACGCGCGGCGGTACGCCCGCCGCGGCCGAAGCCACGACGCGCGCCAACGGTTTTAGATTCAAAGCTTTAGCTTTTTCTTCGCTCATAACCAAAAGCGCAGCCGCGCCATCATTTAATCCAGACGAATTTCCAGCGGTAACGGTTCCACCTTCTTTTTTAAACGCTGGTTTGAGTTTGGCAAGAGATTCCATGCTTGTATCGCGGCGCGGACGTTCATCGGTATTTACAATTTTCGGTTCGCCTTTTTTCTGCGGTATTGCAACCGAAACGATTTCTTTTGCAGCGCGGCCCGAATCAATCGCGGCAAGCGCGCGTTGATGCGAACGCAGGGAGAACGCATCCTGTTTTTCGCGCGTAATATGCGGACGCTCTGCGGCAATGTTCTCTGCGGTCTCACCCATCGAGTCAGTTCCATATTTTTCTTTCATGATCGGATTCGGATAACGCCAGCCGAGCGCGGTATCCCACGCAGTGAGATTTCCAAACGAATATCCCGCTTCTGATTTGGGAAGCGAATACGGCGCGCGACTCATCGATTCGACTCCGCCCGCGATGAATACATCTCCTTCGCCCGCGCGGATAGCGCGCGCGGCCTGATTGATCGCGTTGAGTCCCGAGGCACACAAACGATTCACCGTCACGCCCGCGACTTCAACAGGCAGACCCGCGAGCAAGGCGGCCATGCGCGCTACGTTACGATTATCTTCGCCAGCTTGATTCGCACAGCCGAAATACACTTCTTCGATCAGCGCGGGATCGAGTCCATTGCGTTGAAGAATCTCTTTGATAACGAGAGCAGCCATATCGTCCGGGCGAACCGAAGCGAGACTTCCTCCCAATGCTCCGACCGGTGTACGAATCGCGTCAACAATGACAGGTGTAGACATGAATATCTCCAAAAATCAAACAAGGGAAAGTTGATTCGATTCTACCACCTGCAAAAATGCCTTTTAAATGAATGACCTTCGGCGTCTCTGCGCGTGACGCAATACACTAGCACCAACTTTACCTGAGGGACATAATAACTATGGGCCGTATCGGCCTAATCTGCTCCAACTTCTCAAATAAGGAGACCGAATGCCAGCGGCAAAAGGTTGGATCGAAGTCAGCGATCTTTACTGTAAGGGCTGTGAGCTGTGTATCAGCGCCTGCCCACAAGAGGTCATGGAATTGGACATGACCCGCCTCACCCCGAAAGGCTACCACCCCGCGCACACGTTCAAGGACGGCTGCACGGGGTGTGCTATCTGTGCCATAGTTTGTCCAGACGCCGCGATCACCGTCTATCGCGAAGTGACCAAAGCCGCGGCAACTGCAACCGCATGAATTCATGTAGGGCGCAATATATTGCACCCCTACGCGTTATACGGAGAAAAAATGCCAAGAGAATTATGGGAAGGCAACCAAGCCATGGCCGAGGCCGCAGTACGCGCCGGCCTCGAAGCTTATTTTGGTTATCCCATCACGCCTCAAACAGAAGTATTGGAATATCTATCGCGCCGCATGCCCGAACTTGGAAGAACGTTCCTACAAGCGGAAAGTGAACTCGGCGCGATCAACATGGTCTACGGCGCGGCTTGCGCAGGCGTGCGCGTGATGTCTTCTTCATCGAGTCCCGGTGTGAGTTTGATGATGGAAGGACTCTCTTATATCGCGGGCACAGAAATTCCCGCGGTGCTCGTCAACGTGATGCGCGGCGGACCCGGACTCGGCAACATTGCGCCCGCACAAAGCGATTACAACCAGGCCGTACGTGGCGGCGGTCATGGCGATTATCCGCGGATTGTGTTGGCGCCCGCCTCGGTGCAGGAAGCAATCGATTTGCTTGTGCTGTCATTTGATCTCGCCGAAAAATATCGCATGATCACGATGATGATTGCGGATGGTTCCATCGGTCAGATGATGGAACCGGTCGAACTGCCTGAAATGCGACCAGTGGTACGCAAAGATTTTGATTGGGCAACCAACGCGCGCATGGGAAAACGCGAACGCCGCGTGCTCACTTCCATTTATCTCGATCCGTTGGCCGAGGAGAAAACCAATCTGCGGCTTTTGAATCGTTGGAAAGAAGTGCAGGCCAACGAAGTTCGCTATAAAGAATATTTCCTCGACGATGCCGAGATCGTGATCGTTGGCTTTGGCACCGCGGGACGCGTGGCGCTTTCGGCGGTACGCGCGGCGCGTGCACAAGGCATCAAAGTTGGTTTGTTGCGCCCGGTCACCGTCAGCCCGTTTCCGTATCAGGCGCTGGATCAGCTCACAGGTCACGTACGTGCCTTTCTCGTGGTTGAGATGAACACCGGCCAAATGTTGGAAGATGTCAGCTTGGCTGTGCGCGGACGAGTGCCAGTTGAATTTTATGGACGACCCGGCGGCGTGGTTCCGTTCCCGGATGAAATCCTGAACGAGATTCAACGCGTCTCTTCCGGACGTTTAGTTGCCGCGGCTGACCCGCGCGCTTCCTGGCTGACACGCATGAGCGCGAATGCATAGTCCTCATTTGAATAAAGAGGAAAAATGACAATTCCTGAAAACCTGGTTTACGACCGACCTGAAGGATTTACCGAAACACCTACGCATTATTGTCCGGGTTGCACGCACGGAGTCGCGCACCGGCTCGTGGCCGAAGTGCTGAAAGAAATGGGCGTGATCGATAGAACCATCGGCGTCGCACCGGTGGGATGCGCGGTGTTTGCATACAACTATTTCGATACGGATTTTGTCGAAGCGCCGCACGGACGCGCGCCTGCCATGGCGACTGGCCTCAAGCGTGTATTGCCCGATCGAATCGTGTTCAGCTATCAGGGCGATGGCGACCTAGCTTCCATCGGCATGGGCGAGATCGTCGCGGCCGCGGCACGCGGCGAGAACATCACAGTCATCTTCATCAATAACGCCAACTACGGTATGACCGGCGGACAAATGGCGCCAACCACTTTGCCCGGCATGAAGACCACATCTTCACCGAATGGCCGCGATGTGGAAACACAAGGTTATCCGATTCGCGTGGCGGAGATGCTTTCCACGTTGGACGGCGCGGGCTATGTGGTGCGCCGTTCGTTGCATGATCCAAAAAATATTCGCATGGCGAAGAAAGCGATTCGCATCGCGTTCGAAACGCAAGTGCGCGGCCTGGGCTTCTCGCTGGTGGAATTGCTTTCCACTTGCCCGACTAACTGGGGCATGACGCCGGTTGAGGCGTTGAAGTTCGTAGAACAACGCATGGTGCCGGCCTTCCCGATTGGCGATTACAAAGTTTCGGCAAGCATCGCGCAGATAAAGGTTTAGAGAATAGAGAGAAGATCAAAGAGAGTAGTTGAGTAATCCGTAACCAGTCTCTACTCTCTGATCTCTATTCTCTGTTATGGAGTAAAACATGCAAAAAGAAATCATCATCGCTGGCTTTGGCGGACAAGGCGTACTCTTCGGTGGTCAGGTGTTAACCTATGCTGCGATGGACGCGGGCAAAGAAGTGACTTGGATTCCATCCTACGGCCCGGAGATGCGCGGCGGCACAGCCAATTGCACGATCGTCATCGCGGACGAGGAGATTGGTTCGCCGCTTGTAAAGAATCCGCCGCTGGCGATTGTTCTCAACTTACCGTCCTTCGATAAATACGAAGAACTTCTGCAACCGGGCGGCACGCTGGTGGTGAATCAATCCATGGTGGACCGCGCCGCGAAGCGCGAGGATATTCACGTCATCTTCGTGCCATGCAACGAAATCGCCGAAGAGATCGGCGATAAGAGATTGCTCAACATGGTGGCAATCGGCGCGTTGCTGACAGCCTTCCCCGAAGTCACTTTGAAAGATGTGGAAAAAGCTCTGGAAGCGCACTTACCGGCGCGGCACAAACATCTATTGCAGATGAACTATGAAGCTTTGAAGCGCGGATTCGAAACCGCACAATCGGTCCATCAGGTGTTAAGCGCGAACTAGCAGGCCAAAATAGGGAACTTCAAATTAGTACCAGAATATTAATAGTATTTTAGCCTTTGGCCGTCCATAATCAGTTGGGCGGCCAAAGTGCTATATAACTCCTGGGTGGGCATCGTCAATCCACATATATATTTTCAATGGAGGCACTTGTGAACATCAAGGAATTAATTGGAATTGGCGATAAAACCGGCAAAATTATATTTCCAATCATCATTGTTGGCATCATTATAAACATCTTATTTCCATCATACTTTTTTATTGGAGGACCATCGTCTTTGGTATTAATAATTTCAACCATAGTGTTGATAATTGGTCTTATAAATTGTATTTGGTCGCAAATATTAATACTTATGAATGTTCCAAAACATAAATTAATTACGTCTGGGCCGTTTTCCATTGTAAAGCGCCCTTTATATACAGGTGTATCTTTATTGGTCATCCCATGGGTCGGATTCATAATAAATACATGGTTAGGTGTAGTAATTGGAATAACCTTATTTATCATATTAAGAATTTATGCACCTGAAGAAGAAAAGAAATTATCAAATATATTTGGTAACGCTTGGACTGAATATACAAAGAAAGTAAGAATCCCATGGTTATAAAATGCAATTGAAAATACATTCAAGGCTGTCCACACACTATCGGGGATTTGTCGCCGTTTTTTGTCGCTCAAAATACATGTCCCCATCACCTGTCCTCCCGGC
>DATKNJ010000083.1:0-4086 GCA_035541395.1 Anaerolineales bacterium | reverse complement strand
TTAATTGATGGGATGTTTAGATAAGAAGTCATTGATTATTATACTTGAGCTGTTTTCATGCCAAAGCCAAAGGGAGCGGGTTGAGGGAGGTGTGGTTTTGCCCCCTCTGTCCGTCGGACATCTCCCCCAAATACGACAATGAAAACTTGGGTTGCGAACTGAGCATTTGAATCATCGTATTTGTCCCCTTCGTTTTACTTCGGGGATGCTTCGCGAGGGGAGACTCGGCGATGGGCGTTTTCCCTACAACTGGAACAAAAATTCATCCTTCTGTATTCACACCTGCACTTGTGTCAGGTGCAAGTGTCATTCATTCTTGCTCTTCTGGCGGGAGAAGGTGCTGAATGAGATGGGGTTGAGGGTGGTCAGATTTCAGAATGATGAGGTGGTGAGGGACATGTCCGCGGTGGTGGGGAAGATCAAGGAAGCGGTTTCGTAAAATTACTTGAGGATGCTCTCGATATCATCCCATAGCGATGGCATTTCCAAAACTTCTGCAAATTGCTTGACCCACTTTTCGATACGGGAAATGTCCAGTTTGGGATTCTTGTCCACGATGGTTTGGATGTCTTCCAAGTCCTTTAGACGATGAGCGACAGCCTTCATAACGATCAAGTCTTCAGGGGAAGGCAACCGAACTGATAAAGTAGCTGTAGATTGAATAACTCCTCGTTCAACCATCTCTTCTTCAAAAGGCATGATGCCAAGAGAAATATCGATGTTTGTTTCAGTGGGGGAATGCTGAAGAAGCAAAACACGGTTCTTTCGGGCAAACTCGTCCGCGTTTGGAATTCGCGGTTCGATATTTTCGTTCTTTGCCGCCTCCAGAAATTTAGGAATATCTTGTGCGGAGAGCAGGAACATCGCATCCACATCTTCGGTCAGGCGTGGTCTGCCCAAAAAGCCAACAGCAATTCCGCCAATGATCACGCCACGGTTATCAAATTTTGCGAGCAGTCGCTGAACAGCTTCGATGGTGGCGCGAAATGGTTCGATATCCTTGTGTAGTTTCATACAGTTCCCCGTAATTTTGCCCAGCGGCGAAAAACTTCAATTTCAGAATTATCTTCGCCACGAGTCAGTTCATTTTCAATGGCAAATCGAATTAAGTTATTGATTTGCTTCCAGTGTTTCTCAATGGACATGGCGCGCAATTCCTGCCGTTCGATTTCCTCAACGGCTTTCCAGCGTTCGCGGTAAAGTTTGATATCGGAATTTGCGTCCATGAGGTCAATTATAGCACTTGCGAACATGTGCCTTCAACGCGCCAAAGACCTCCGCCGTGAGATGACTCCCGCCGAGAAGATTTTATGGAAAGAATTGTGGGCTAATAAGTTGGGCATTCATTTCAGAAGGCGACAAGTTATTCAGGGATTCATCGTCGATTTTTACTGTCACAGGGCGGGGCTGGTTATCGAAGTGGATGGGGATATCCACGATCTACAAAAAGAGGAAGATGAAAGACGAGAGGAGGCGTTGTCCCCTGCGGGGATGCTCCGCGATCCGCGCTGGGACTGATGGTGGTCAGATTTCAGAATGATGAGATTACGAAGAACCTGTCCGTGGTGGTGGGGAGAATCAAAGAATTGGTTTCGATGTAAGATTGGGGATGATCAGTAAAGGAGTCACCATGAAAACAAGAGATGAAATCGTCAACAACTGGCTTCCGCGTTATACCGATACGCCTCTCAGGAACTTCAGCAAATATATTTTGCTGGTCAACTTCGAAGATTACCTGCGCATGTTCTCCGAGTGGTGCAACGTCCCCATTCGCGGGCATGCAAAGCCCATGCCCAACATCACGGCCGAAGGCGTTACTCTGATTAACTTTGGGATGGGAAGCCCCAACGCCGCCACCATCATGGATCTGTTGAGTGCTGTCAAACCCAAAGCCTGTCTCTTCCTCGGGAAATGTGGAGGCCTCAAAAGAAAAAGCAAGGTTGGAGATTTGATCCTGCCGATCGCAGCCATTCGCGGCGAAGGGACATCCAACGATTATTACCCGCCCGAAGTTCCAGCCCTGCCTGCCTTCAGTCTGCAGAAAGCCACCTCGACTACGATCCGCGATCACAATCGGGATTACTGGACGGGCACCGTTTACACAACCAATCGCCGCGTCTGGGAACACGACGAAAAATTCAAGGCCTACCTGCGCCAGATCCGCGCCATGGCCATAGACATGGAAACAGCCACACTCTTCACTACCGGTTTTTATAACGAGATTCCTACAGGTGCGTTGCTGTTGGTCTCTGATCAGCCGATGACGCCCGGCGGTGTCAAGACTTCAACCAGCGATAAAAAAGTCACACAAAAATATTTGGATCTGCACCTGCGCATCGGCATCGATTCGCTCAAACAATTGATCAATAATGGGGAGACGGTCAAACATCTGCGGTTCTAGCATTCTCACTGTGTCTGCGACAATGCAGATGTTTTGGAAAATCACAAACGGGTCTTTCGACCGCGCGGCTTCGCCCCTCTGCTCAGGATGCGGATGGGATGCTGAATGGAAAACGAACCCCACCTGTCTTTTATTTTTTCGCTATTTCTGAAACTCTGCGCATAAAATTCCGAAATACACGTTCACTTCGTAGGAAAGGAATTTCGCCGTCAGCGGGTTTTCTTTGAGCGCGCCCGCCAGGATCAACGAGGGCCATAAACTATCCGGTTTGCCATGCTCTACCAACGCGGGGTCAACGGAAAGCAGCGCATCCAGATGCCCTTTGCGGATCACCTCCTGCATCCAGGCATCGTATTGCGCCGCGGCCGGGTCGTATCCATACGGACCGTTCGCGTCGTGCGTGTGACCCTGGTCCGCGCTGGCGATGATGGCGATGCGCTTGTCTGACTCGCGGATCACGCGTCCCAGCGCGCGGCCGAATTCGTAGTGAGTGGTCAAAGGGAGGAGACGCATCGGGCTGATGTGAACCAGCTTCGGCTTGGGCTCGAAGCGATGTCCCATGAAATAAAGCGGCACGACCGCGCCCCAATCCAACGGGACGAAACATTCCGACCCGCTGCTCGAACCGTAGAGATAACGCACCACCGGTACGTTCATTTTGGTGGCCTGATCTGCGATAGCGTTGGCGAACGCCGGGTCCATCTCGAAATCGAGCTTGACCTCCGGCGACCATTCTGCAACCGCTCTATCTGTGACGGCAATGTTGATGGCGTTCTGCACGCGGAATCCATGCGGGTTGATGATGACGATCATCTCGGGGTTCAACGCTTGCAGGTGTTTCCCCATCTCCTGCATGGAGTTGCGCGTCAACTGCACGATGTTCTGATCGGCAACTGTTTCGGGAATCAAATCCCCCGCGTGAGGCGCAATACAAGCATAGACCAAAGACATGGTTCACGCTCCGTTTGAAAAGAGATGTAGGTCTACTTGACTTCCGGTCCTTGTTTTGCCAGCAGGCTGGCGATGCCTTTCAACTCCAGCCACCATTGATCTTTCGGACGTTGGTGTTCGTCATCGATCATGCGGTCGAAGTCGCGCATATCATGGAAGTGAAGCTGACCGTTTTGCATGCCGATGAAGGCGCTTTCGTATGTGCTGTTTTCACATTGGTCGATCAGATATTCCAAACATATGCGCGAGAGACGCGTAGCTTGAATACGGTCGAACGGCGAGGGATCGCCGCCTTGCTGCAAGTGCCCGAGAATGGCCGGACGCACATCGAATACATCGCGTCCCTCTTCCTCGAACAGCGAACAGATAAATTGTGTGGTGTACACCGGGTTGGCCTGTTCATTGCGGATCATCAAGCCCAGCCGTTTGCCGCTTTGGAATCCGCTCAATAGCTTTTCTACATCTGCCTGCAAGTCGCGCAGCTTGACTCCCTCCTCGTGCATGTACACGCGCTCCGCACCAGTGGCCATGCCGCCCATCAACGCCAGATAGCCGCAATAATGTCCCATCACTTCCACCACGAAGCAGCGCCGCGTCGCCACCGCGGATTGTTTGATCTTGTCCACCGCGTCCACGATGCTGTTGAGGGCTGTATCCGCACCGATGCTGAATTCAGAGCCGGGCAGGTTGTTATTGATCGAAGCCGGCAGGCAGATCATGGGAATGTTGAAGCT
>DATKNJ010000082.1:0-8743 GCA_035541395.1 Anaerolineales bacterium | reverse complement strand
TGATCCAGTCAAGAGTTTGTACCATCATCAGTTTCCACTTGGCTTGCAATCATATAAATCTTGATTTACCGGCAGATTCGAGAAGTTCACAAGTTGACAATTTGCCATCACCCACTGGCTTGCATCCGGCGGATTCGCTTCACCGCGCGGCAAGAGAACAAATCGAACCTGACCATTGTTTATATAGTTTGAAATTTTATCTTTTGGCAAAATTGGATCGACTCCGGTAAAACCACCAATGGCCATCACAGGCTGCTTGGTCAGCAGTTCGAGCGGCGCGGCCATTACAGCATTTTCTGTGGCGAGGATAAATGTTTCACTCGAAGGTCGTGATTGTAAAAACTGAGCCAGGGGTTGGTATTGGCTTAAGTCATTGCCCGTGCCACCCCATTGAAGCAAGTCCGGACCTGCGTGCGGAAAGACAACCTCGTTGCCGCGCCAGCTCGGTGTGGTGGACCAGATGAATGGCGCAAGCAAGATTGTGATCAGAGTCAGCGCGATCGGAACTTCACCGCGTGGAAGAGATGAACGCGAAGAGAACCACCAGATCAATATTGCCAATGTCAACAGACTA
Organism: Anaerolineales bacterium; assembly: GCA_035541395.1. Classification (GTDB taxonomy): domain Bacteria; phylum Chloroflexota; class Anaerolineae; order Anaerolineales; family Villigracilaceae; genus JACPVF01. The sequence goes on along the minus strand of DATKNJ010000082.1, from coordinate 8,169 downwards.
AGCAAGACCACGATCCAGATCAACCATTTGATTTCGGGATAATACGTTAAGATGAAAATTGTTGTAGCGGACGTGAGTGCGAAAGCAATGACGAACATCCAGCCCGCGCGTTTTCTTTCAAGGAGACCGCGTCCCCAAACGGTGAGTCCTGCAGCGCTTAACGCGGCAACAGGCGGCGCAAGCATATCGAGATAATAGCGATGGATCAATCCGCCATAGCTGAAGAAGAACGCGACCGGAATCAACCAGCCGCCCCATAACAGAAAGAATAGAGGTTCGCGTCCAAGTGGCTGTTTCCATGAGAAGCGCGCCGCGCAGGCGAATAAAGATAACAAAGCCAATGGCAACAACCACGAGACTTGTCCTGCCATTTGCGGATTGAAGAGTCGCAACGCGCCGGGTTGACCCACTTCTGTTGCGCCGCCATCGGGCGCGGACTCATCGGTGGAATCTGTTTGAGCTGCAACAGCGGTCGTTTGTGCAGAAGCAGGTTGAGGCGTAGAAGGCGAAGCGGAGATCGAATCCCTTTCGCGAATCCCAAACCAGGCTAGGATTGGTTCCAATCGGCGCGCGCCGTTATGGACTGCGATCAATTCAAAGACGTGATTCGTCGAAGTCGAGCCGACATAGGGGCGACTCGTTGCAGGGGTCAAATCCACGGCCAGCGGCCACGTGAAAGAAACAGTAAGCAATACGAGCATTACCAGTGTGAGTTGGCCGAGATGTTTGAAGAGGGGATGATGCGAAGGAAGAAAAACAAAAAACGCGGGAAGCACAAGCCAGGCTTGCAGCATTTTGACGTTGAAACCAATGCCGACCAACGCGGCACAAGCCAACAACCAACGCAATCGGCCGCTTTCCGCGGCTTTCAGCGCGGCCCACGCAGCCAAAAGCAAAACAAAAAGCAGTTGACTATCGGGCGTGTTGCTGCGTTGCGTGGCCACACTGATTGGCGTGATCGCAAGAATCAACGCGGCTAATAGACCCGCGTTCACACCAAAGACGCGCTTGACAATGAAATATAGAACAAGCGCTGAAAGTGCGCCTGCCAAAGCCTGCGGAAGAACCAGCGCCCAGCCATGAAAACCGAAGATGGAAACGCTGAGGGCTTGAATCCAAAACCCGAGCGGAGGTTTATCCACGCTAACGAAACCAGCCGGATCGAATGAAGCAAAAAAGAAATTGTGCCAACTTGTGCGTATGCTCTGCACAGTGGCCGCGTAATATAAATTGCTAAAGCCGTCCAATCCAATGCGGAAGAGGCGCAGGAAAAGCGCCAGTACGAAAACCCCAATCAGCCGTTTTGATTTCAGCACATATCCATTGTATCCAAAAAACTACGGCGAGCAGTTTGCAACAAAGTTAGCTTGTTGAACCATCTCGTTCGGGCCGGTGATATGGATTTGTGTCCAATAATCGTTTGGGTTATACACCACAAAAGATTTCTGTACAGTTTGCGTTCCGGCTTGCTCGAAAATCAACGTTTCATCCGAGGTCACTTCGCCGGTGCTGAGTTCCCAATGCCATTTGACTACCGTTGGGCCGTTGGCGGTGATATTGCCTGTGAACAGGAAATATTGCGGGAAGGCTGTACAGGCAACTGAAATGCGCGGCGGATCCACACTGACCTCCAACTTGTCCACCGTTACAGGAGGCGCGCCCACCACTGGCAACAGGCCCGTGTCCCCGGTCATGTCAACTGCAGCGGAGAATACCCAGCAGGTTCCGCCGGGATTGTTCGGGTCCTGTACGTACCACCACATGTTATCTGTGGTCCTGCCAGTCACTTGCGCTGTCTGCCGCGGCTGCAATCCATCCACGACTTCGAAGACAATGCCCGGGCCAAAGCGGCAATTGACCGGTTGGTCGCGCGTGCTGGCATAGACAGGCAACAGCACCGGCGTTAAGGTCAACGTTGCGGTGGGAGCGAGAGTCGGACTGGGCGTGAGGGTAGCGGGCGGCGTGGATGTGGGAATTTGAGTGGCAACGGGAGCAGGCGTAGAGGTCGGCGTGACCGGTTGAGTCGGAGCCGGAATACAAGCCTGCAGGATCACTAAAAAAATCGGCGTTATGATCCAAGCATGGCGTTTCATGTTCTCCTCCGTAATCAGTTTAACCAGAAACACCGCGTGGGGTATCGTAATTAGTACCGAAGAGCGATATAAAAAACACACATGAAGTTCTTACAAATGAACACAAAATCACCACACAATTTTTACGCCAGCATGCTATGATGTATTTGATTTAAAAGGAGTACGAATGAAGACAGTTTGGAAATGGATTCTCGGCATCTTTATCGTTTTGGTGGTCGTGGGCGCGATCGCCGGTGTGGCGCTTCTGTGGCATAACCACATTCTGGCTGGCTTCCCGCGGATGAACGTGTTCGTGCAGAGGCAGAATGGCCCTCGGATGAATAACGGTCAAATGCCCAATGGAAATAACAATGGCCGATCGAATAACGGCCAGCAACCGCAGTTCGGCCCATATAGCCGCGGCCCGATGATGAATCGTGGCTTTGGTTTTCCGATGATGGGCAATCGCAGTTTTATGCGCTTTGGGTTCTTCCCGTTTGGCATGGGCTTCATGCTGGTCGGCGGATTGCTGCGATTGATTCTGCCGCTGGTTGTGTTGGCTTTGGTGGCTTATATCTTTTACCAGTTGGGCAAGCATGCAGGTGAAAGTCGGGCGGCAGTGGCCGCGGCCCCGGCGCCTGTAGTTACGGAACCAGCCCCGGCGGAGCCCGCCGCGACTCCTCGCCGTGGACGTACCAAGAAGACTGAGTAAAGAGTCCGATAAAACAAAGAGCGACCATTTCGGTCGCTCTTTGTTTTATTTCACAACTACACTGAAGGTTTCGGTTTTGGCTGGCTGTGTTTTCTCGTTCGAGGGCGGATAGTAACCCAGCGTGATGCTTGTCTCGCCCGCGCCAGCTGCTTTGAAGACCCAAATATCCACGCCTCCTCCGCCGACCAGAGTTGGGTCGCTGGTCGATTTGTAATCCTTGCTGACGAAGTCCACCACGCTTTTGTCCAAATCACCGACGATTTCCCAGTGATAGCCTGTGGTGGGATTGGAATCGATGACCAGTTTGAACTCTTGGCCCGCGCTGGTTTCGATCTTCACCTGTGGATTAGTCGGCTTGACCGAAGAACTGCAGGCTGTCAACATCAGTACGGCGAGGAAGATAATCCAAAAACGTTTCATGGTTCTTCTCTTTCTATATCAATCGCAACGACTTATTTCACTACGATGGTAAAAGCTTCTGTTTTCGCTGTAGTATCTGTATCGGCGTAGTAATAGCCAAGTGTAATGGTCGTTTTGCCCGGGGCCACAGCTTTGAAGCGCCATATATCTTTGCCGCTTACTTCGGAATTGCTTGGGTTATCGGCTACGTGATCTTTCCAAACGTATTGCACAATACTGGAATCGATTTGTTCGGCCACTTCCCAATGATAATCCGGGAAAGGGTTGGTCCGGACGGTGATCGTAAATTCTTTTCCGGCGTCCACTTCGATGGGATTCGCGGGGTTGGTGATTTCAAGTTCTGCTGGGTCAATGGTCGGCTTGGCAGGAACGGCAGCAGATGTTGGCTTGGGAGTAGGCTGAGTCGATGTTCCATTACAAGCAGAAAGGAACAACATTGCAAGGGTGATGACAAGAAACAACTTTCGCATTCATTTCTCCTGATAAGAATTGTTTTTCGGCGTCCTTTAATCGGCTCGTTCGCGAGTCTCCGAAATGTCAAATGCAATTCGCATTATTATGCCATGCTTAGAGTCCATGCAATAATATCCTGACTCTTCCCTTTTAATTTAAGGGTTTTGGATTTCATCCCTGTTATATCCAGGTTCGCGGCTTGTCTGGTGGTATCACTGATGAGAATCTCTCCGGGATTGGCTTGCGAAGTGAGACGAGCAGTGGTGTTGACCGCGTCTCCAAGAATGGCGATGTCTGATACATCTCCTTCGGTGTGTACGGAACCCACATAGGCAACTCCCGTGTTGATTCCCATCCCCGCCGGAATCCATGGTTTGGAGGATGTTCCGTATCCCAGCGCCGCCATAATCTGTTTGCCGGTTTCAAGCGCGGCTTTGGCATGTGCTTTGCCTGCAAAACCCGGCACGAAAAAGCCGGCCACTTCATCGCCTACCAGCTTTTCCACCAAGCCATAGTTCTTATAAAAAACTTCTGCCGCTGTTCGGTAAAACTTTTTGATGAGTTTGCCAAAATCCTCAGGCGATGTGTTTTCGGCAATTGTGGTCGAGCCGCGTACATCCACAAATAACATGGAAATCTCGAGTTCCGTGCCGCCGTGAAATTCAGTGGCAAAGCGTTCGCAATTATTGCAAAGATGCGGATTGAGTCGCGAGCGTTCGACGCGCAGGAATATCCTCGAAAAATTTCCGCCGATTCCCTCGAAGGGAATATAACAAATGCTGCAACGCGGGCTTTCAGGCAATCGCTTGAAAAACGGGCGAAAGAATTTCCGTTCATACCACGGCGAATTTACCTCTGGCGGCAAGTTCCCGGTGGTCAAATAGGTATGCCAGGCGTGCTTGATCAAGCTTTCGGTCAGTTCTTTTTCAGCCACAATGTACTCCTAAAGTGATGGGGGCACGTGCGTCGCGCCATAAAAGCGTTATCTTTTCAGCATTCTATAATTGACTCTATGAGACGTCAAATCTTTCTAAACTTTCCGTCTAATATGTCATTCGGTGGTCCACGCCTCTTCTACGGGAACCGGGAAGCCAATCCCAAATCCCTGAACGCCTTCCACACCGATTTCGCGCAAACGGTTTACAGTCTCTTGATTGGTCGCATGTTCCGCGATCACGTAGATTCCCAGCGTATGCGCGACGCGGGTGATCGCTTCCACCATGGCTTGATCGCCCGGGTTGACCAGCATATCGCTGACGAACGCCCCGTCGATCTTGATGTAGTCAACTGCCAGTGACTTCAGATATCGGAACGATGAGAATCCGCTTCCAAAATCATCGAGGGCAATTTTGCCGCCCCGTTCACGGAATCCATGAATGAACGTTTGGGCCTTGTTCAAGTGATGGATCGCGGCGGTCTCCGTGATCTCAAAGCAGATGTGATTCGCAGGGATGGAGAATTCCTGTAATTGTTGCAGCACATATTCCAAAAGATCATCGTCGTCCAATGAATTGCCGGAGAGATTAATGGTGATTTGTACGTTCTCAACAGCGTACTTGGACATGGTGGAAAAAGTTTGGCGAATCACCCAACGGTCAATCGTGGGCATTAGACCGTAACGTTCTGCTGGCGGGATAAAGACACTGGGCAGCACCAAGTCCTTCTCGTTGCTTAACATTCGGAGCAGGACCTCGTAGTTGCTAAAACTGGAATGTTCTCCGGTCAATTGCGCGATCGGTTGGCAGTAAAGCAAAAATTGTTCATGAATGATTGCATCTTTCATGTGAGCAGCTTGAAGAATCTCGCTGTGTCGTTGGGAAGTTTCGCTGTCCTCTGTCTGATAAACATAAACCCGATTCCTGCCGAGATCCTTGGCAGTGTAGCAGGCTACATCTGCCTGGCTTAGCAATTGGTTGATGTTCTGCTTCTCTGTTGTAATCGGGACAATGCCGATGCTGACTCCGACCTGAAAGCTGTTCCCTTCCCACAGAAATGAAGAGTCGCGAATTCTGGCGAGGATATCATTGCAAATCACCACTGCATGATCGAGTTGACAGTTTTCAAGCAACAGACCAAATTCATCCCCTCCCAGTCGCGCCAGCGTATCACGTTGACGGAACATGCCCCTCAACAGTCTGGCCACCTGCTTGAGCAGTTCGTCGCCTGCCGCGTGACCGGCTGTGTCGTTCACGATCTTGAATTGATCCAAATCCAGATAGCAGAGCACATGGGATATATTCCTCTCCTTTGTACTCATCAGCGCTCTCTCCAACCGCTTATCGAATTCACGGCGGTTGACGAGACCGGTCAGGCTGTCATGCATGGCATCGTGAGCAACCTGTAAAGACAGACGCCTTTCCTCGGTAACATCATGGAACACGAGAACGGTACCGATGATCTCGCCTCTCCGGTTGCGGATGGGAGCGGCCGAATCATCAATGGAAAATTCATGTCCATCGCGGCTGATCAGGACGGAATGATTGGCCAACCCAACAGCGCGTCCTTCCCTCAGACAGCGCTCCACTGGATCGACTACCGGCTTTCGGCTCTCTTCATTGATCACACGAAAGACCTCGATCAGATTTTGACCAATGGCTTCCTCCATCTTCCAGCCCGTTAAGTTTTCTGCAACGGGATTGAGGAATTCGACCAGTCTATCGATGTTTGTGGTGATGACCGCATCACCAATCGAGCGCAGAGTCACCTCGGCCAGTTCCTTCTGCTCGAATATACGATCCGCCATTTGCCTGCGCTCGGTGATATCCAGACCGGAGGTCAATTCATAGGATTTTCCATTCACTTCGAACTTATCGTTCGATAAAAGGATTGTGCCGACCTCTCCAGACTTACGGCGGAATCCCATTTCAAAGTTATACACACTGTTCTGTTCCGCCCCCATTTTTTGAACCTTTTGAGTATCCTCTACGGACGTCCACAAATTGAGCTCGGAACCGGATTTGCCCAACACCTCCTCGCGGCTGTAGCCGAGCCCATCGAGAAAAGCCTGGTTCACATCAATGAATTTGTGATCTTCCCCTTCGATCGTCATCATGACGGGGGAACTATGGAATGCCTCGTAGAATTTTTTCTCCGAGAGTTCCAATGCCTGTTCAGTTCTTTTGCGTTCAGTGATGTCACGATCGATGCCGCGGTAGCCGAGCAATTTCCCATGTTCGTCAAAGAATGGGACTCCGCTTGTTTCCAATACCACCAACCCGCCATCCTTCTTGATGTTGATATTTTCAGCCCTCTCGAGTGGTTTCTCGTTCTGCACCGTTTCCTGAAAGATGGCACTTACGCGTTTTGCCTCGTCTGGAGGCATAAAGTCGAAGGGCCGCCGACCGATGATCTCTCTTGGGCCATATCCCAGTACATCGTACACTTTGGGACTTGAATAGGTATACAATCCATCTGCATTCACTTCCCAGACCCAGTCACTAGTTGTTTCGACCAGGGAACGGAACCGCTCCTCACTCTTCTTTAGTGCATCCTTGGCAATGGCCGCCTCGACAACTGTGTTCGAGAGTGAATAGGCCATTACACTGATGGTCGCCAGATATGCATATTCCATCAGATAAACAAAATGATACAGACCATTACTGACCAGTGTGTCATTAAGACCAGCGGCATACATGAGCACAATAGCCAGGATCAGTGGCATGGCCTCCTGTTTATGACCACTCTTGAAATAGCGGATGCCAATAATGAGAATATAGGCGCTGGCGATCATACCCACCCAACTCTGTATTGATGAAAACAGGCCAAGTGTAGCTTCATAATAAGTGATCGTCAGGCTGCGGAATAGGACGATGTGTTTGATTGAAGGTTGATCGATCAGGAAAGTCAGACTGCTTCGATCCACCAGTTGAACGATAATGGCAAGGAGATAAAATGCCTCGTAAATGTGAATAATGGTGCCCGGTTTTTGATGAGTGTAGTCAGATACGAACCACAGAAAAGCAGGGACGAAGACCGCCAGAGAGATGAATTGCGCTCGCTGCCACTGCACGCCCTCGCTCACCGAGGCAGAGTTGTAGAGGCCCACACAGAACGCATCATAAAAAACGATCACAAAGCAAAGGATGGCAAAAGTCAGATCCTCGCGATATTTTCTGCGCCTTGTATAGATCAATAATCGGTAACTGCCAACATACAACGAGATGCTGGCCATTGCAACTACCGGGATGGATAATGTATTCATTCAGCCTTCTCCTGGATTAACCTTTTCTTTCCGATAACTATCACCAGGACCTAAAAGCAGATGATGGATGTCCCTCCAGCTCAGATCACACTCCTATTCCATCCCCATCGAGTTGGTATCGTCTCATAAAATGGTAGTGAGTTGGATTGATAGATTAATTATACATGTGTTCAGAAAAGCGACAGGGATACAAAGGTCTTGTGTCCCTGCCTATGTCGATGATGCCTGTTTGTTTAGTGCCATGTTACCAAGCACAGGACAACTGAATTGTGAAGAAGAAATATCCGCTTCATTGTCAAAAGATTATCTCT
>DATKNJ010000081.1:0-6660 GCA_035541395.1 Anaerolineales bacterium | reverse complement strand
CACACTATCCTTAAATCTCACTAAACGCTGAGCGAAACATGGCAAACCGATCCCCTGATCTCAAATTTCCTTTCCTTCAAACTGGCTGTTATAAAGCTCAGCGTAGAAGCCGTTCTTCGCTAGCAATTTGGCGTGCTTGCCCTGCTCGACGATATCCCCGTTATTCATCACCAAAATCCAATCCGCGTCCCGAATAGTCGACAAGCGGTGAGCGATGATGAAGCTGGTGCGGCCTTGCATCAAGGTGTCCATGGCTTTCTGAATTAACACTTCGGTACGTGTATCTACTGAACTGGTGGCTTCATCGAGAATCAGAATCTTAGGATCAGCCAGGATGGCCCGCGCAATGGTCAAGAGCTGCATCTGGCCCTGAGAGATATTGCTGGACTCTTCGTTGATCACTGTGTTGTAGCCTTCGGGCAAAGTGCGGATGAAATGATCGGCATGAGCCGTTTTGGCAGCCGCGATGACTTCCGCGTCTGTGGCGCTGGCGCGCCCGTAGCGGATATTTTCCATGATCGGACCGTTGAAAAGCCAGGTATCCTGCAACACCATACCAAACATCTGGCGCAGATCGGCGCGTTTGAAATCCTTGATGTTATGTCCGTCTAACAGAATGGCGCCATCCCCGTTTACATCGTAGAAGCGCATCAACAATTTGACCATGGTGGTTTTGCCCGCGCCGGTTGGCCCAACAATGGCGATCTTCTGCGCCGGTTCGGCATAGAACGAGAAATCGTGGATGATGATCTTGTCATCGCTATAGCCAAAGTGAACATGCTGGAAGTCCACGCGGCCCTCCACCTTGTCCAACTCGACCGATGAAGTTGTATCGGGAACTTCTTCATCCTCAGCCAGGAATTGGAACACTCTTTCCGCCGACGCGGCAGTCTGCTGGAAGATGTTGGAGATGTTGGCGATCTGCGTGAGCGGCTGCGTAAAGGAGCGTACATACTGGATGAAAGCTTGAATATCGCCAACGGTGATGGAACCTCGGATAGCCAGGTAACCGCCAAGGATACAAATGGCAACATAACCCAGATTACCGACAAAGTTCATCACAGGGAACATCAAGCCTGATAAGAACTGCGATCTCCATGCCGAAGCAAAAAGCGTGCCATTGATCTCGTCGAATTGTTCAACGCTCTTCTGCTCGCCATTGAAAGCTTTCATGACGATGTGACCGCCGTACATTTCTTCGATGTGCCCGTTCAGATGGCCGAGATAATCCTGCTGTTGTTTAAAGTATTTCTGGGATTGATTGACCACCAGCGCAATGATGCCCATTGAGATCGGCACGATCACCAACGCGACCAAGGTCATTTGCCAACTGATCGTGAACATCATGACCAATACACCGACCACAGTTGTGATCGAAGTGACGATCTGCGAAAGGCTTTGGTTGAGCGTTTGGCTGACAGTATCCACATCGTTGGTCACGCGTGAGAGCACTTCGCCGTGAGTCGTCCCATCGAAGTAGCGAAACGGCATCCGGTTGATCTTCTCAGAAATGTCCCTGCGGAAGCGATAAGTGATATTCATGGATATGCCGGACATCACCCAGCCTTGAATGTAAGCAAACAAGGAAGAAGCGAGATACAGGCCCAAAGTCCATAGAAGCATCTTGCCGATGTAACCGAAGTCAATGGAACCGGTTCCCGCAATCAGTCCCATCACGCCTGCGAACAATTTGGTCGTTGCATTCCCAAGCAACATAGGTCCGGCGATGGAAAAAATCGTGGATGCCATTGCAAAAGCCATGACAATGAGGATTCCCACCTTGTATGAGCCAAGGTATTGAATCAATTTCTTCATCGTGCCCTTGAAGTCGCGCGGCTTTTCGCCTCGCATCATGGCCAGTGGGCCGCCGTGTCCCATCATGCCGCGACCGCGACCGCCCACGGGTCCGCGTTGTGCAGGTGCGCCTGAGTTTTGCATGCTCATGCCAACTCCTCCTTGCTGAGTTGCGACAACGCAATCCCTTGATACACTTCGCAAGATTCCATTAATTCCTCGTGTGTTCCTTTACCGACCACTTTGCCTTCATCTAAAACAATGATCTGTTCGGCGTTCTTGATGGTTGCGATACGCTGCGTGACCATGAGTATGGCGCTCTCGCCCGTATGCTCCTTCAAGGCTTTGCGCAAGGCCGCATCTGTTTTGAAGTCGAGAGCGGAGAAGCTATCGTCGAAGATGTAAATCGGCGCTTTCTTGACCAAAGCCCGCGCGATGGACAAACGTTGTTTCTGCCCGCCGGAAACGTTCGCGCCGCCCTGAGCGATCTCCGTTTGCATTCCTTCCGGCTTGGCGTTGATAAATTCACTCGATTGAGAAATGTCAGCCGCCAGTTGTAATTCCTCATCAAGCGCGTTTTCATCAGCGTATAACAGGTTACTTTCTATTGTGCCGGAGAACAAGTTGCCTTTCTGCGGAACATAACCGATCTTCTCGCGCAGATCGGATTGTGTAACTTCCCGAATATCAATGCCATCGATCGAGATGGAGCCGGAGGTCACTTCGTAGAAGCGCGGGATCAAATTGACGATGGTGGATTTCCCTGAACCGGTTGTGCCGATAAAGGCGGTAGTCTGACCCGGTTTCGCGGTAAAAGTGATGCCGTGTAACACATCTTCTTCCGCGCCGGGATAGCGGAAGTTCACATTACAAAATTCGATCGCACCCTGGAATGAAGCCGGAAATCTTCGCGGACTCTGTGGGTCTTTGATGAGCGGTTCGGTTTCCAGCACATCCGCAATACGGTCCGCTGAGACCGCCGCGCGCGGCAGGATGATGAACATCATCGAGAGCATCAGGAATGAAAAGACAATTTGCATGGCATACTGCATGAAGGCGATCATGTCGCCCACCTGCATTTGCGATTGAGCCACTTGATGCGCGCCGACCCAGATGATCAGCACGGTCAGACCGTTCATCAACATCATCATCGCAGGCATCATTGTGACCATGATGCGGTTGACGAATAGATTCACCGACGTCACGTCCAGGTTGGCCTTATCGAAACGTTTCTCCTCGAAGTCCTGCATGTTGAAGGCCCGGATCACCATCATGCCTGTCAGATTCTCGCGCGTCACGAGGTTGAGCCGGTCGATCAGGCTTTGGATGATTTTGAATTTCGGCAGTGCAATCGAGAAGATAGTCAAGATCAAGCCAAGCAAAACAATCACACCTAAAGCGATGATCCACCACATTGAAGTGGATTTTGCCAAGGCTCGAATGACGCCGCCCACGCCGATGATCGGCGCGTAAATCACCATGCGCATCACCATGATGACCACCATCTGAATCTGAGTGACATCGTTCGTGGAGCGCGTGATCAGTGAAGCAGTGGAGAATTTATTGAATTCCGTGCTGGAAAAACTTTCGACGCGCTCGAAGACATTTCGACGCAGATCGCGCGCCAAACCTGCCGCGGTGCGGGCAGAGAGAAAGCCAACTATGATCGTGCAGGTGATGGAGAGCAAGGTCACCAGCAGCATGAGAACGCCGGTATGGATGATGTAATCCGTTTGGAGTTTGCTGGTGTCCATGCCCAGCGCGGCATATTCCGCTTTGACCGAGCTGACAGCCGTTTGAACGATCATGCTTTCACCCAGCGTGGCGAATTTCTGGTTCATGGCGTTCGTCATCTGAGCCAGAGTCGCCGGAGGAAGCTTCGCGAGCAACGCAAAAACATCCGTCCCCGCCGGGAGCTTGGACAAATCGAATCCAAAACTTTTACCTGCGGCGGAGGCTTGAGATGGATTGGCCATCAATTGCTGAATGAATGAAACAACAAGGATGGCTTTGCCCATGATCGGATTCAACTTGTCGATCTGCGTCTGGTCAATTGATTTGAGAATATAGACCGGTTCGTTCGCCAAAGCCGGATAATCTTTTACGTACTGTTCAAACTCCGGTGAATTCCTGTCAATCAGGTTGTAAGCGTTGAGCACCAAGCTTTTGTCACCGGCGCTCATGAAGAGCACCAGCCGATTCATTTGACTCTGGCGAATTGCCACAGGCACGGCGTTTTGAACGCCACCTTGCTGGATGCCGTAGTTCACGATATTGGACATATAGTCCGGCAGCGCCAGATCGGCATTGGCCTGTACGAACAGAAGGGCAACCGCGATCAGGATCAAAAGAAGATACGGCTTTAAATATTTTGCTAATCGTAACATTTGTTTAATTGTCCCTTATTGCAGGTTTATTCTTCGGTGACCTGGGCGGCTTGGGCAAGCAGGGTGAGCGCCGCGATGACCATGTTTTGTTGTTCCGGCGTCAGGGCTTTGGTCAGGCCCTCGACCCACTGACTGCGCGCTTTAACGCTCTTTGTGATCAAGGCCTGGCCTTGCCGGGTGAGGACCAGTTGTTTTGCGCGTCGGTCTTCGGGATCTTCGGTCCGCTCGATCAAACCCAGGTTCACCAACCGGTCAATAGATTGGCTAGCCGCTGCGTTGGTGATGCCCAATTGCTCGCCAATCCCTGAGACGCCGCTCTTGCCTCCGTGATACAGACGCATCAGGAGAATGATCTGAGAGAAAGATAATCCCGACTCATCCATGCAACGTTTGAAGTCGCGCCCTGAACGGCGCATGAAGACTTCCGACCATTTATGAATTGCATCGGTCAATTCCCTATTAGACGACATAGTTAACATCCTTAATTAGTTAAGCGGGCTGAAGTATATCTATTTGCCGAAAGAATACCTAATCAAAGGTCATCCGTTTCACAGGACAAATGGCACTTTCCGGTTTTACCCCATCATCAACCGTGGACGACTGTGAAGCGCAAAAGAACGACCAAGGTCGTTACCACACAAGAAAAGCCAGCATCTTATAAACAGGAGGAATTTCCCAAAAATATCCCGACTCGACCCAATATCGTCCCCTCGAACCCATCATGAATCACATTCATCTTATATCTTGTATACGAATAACAAGATTTTTTCAGCCACCCCAGAAGGGATCGATTCATTTGCCCCGCGCGGTTCGTCCCGTTTCAGAAACTTAATTCACGACCAACTAATTATCCATCGAAAGCTCATCCTCAATGGATTCAAACTGGCTTAACGCGGATCGCAGATCCTCGGCAATCTCTAAAGCCAACACAGACGGCTCGGGAAGGTTAGCAGAATCTTCCAGCGACTCATCTCTCAGCCAGAAGATATCGAGATTGACCTTATCACGCGCCATCAGCTCCTCGTAGGTGTAACTCCGCCAGCGGCCCGCGTCATTTGACGACGACCCGATTTGAGCGCGTTCGAAGCGATTTTCGGCATGGAAGCACTCGACGAATTCATCGAGATTGCCGCGTGCCAGCGGATTCGTCTTGAGCGTGAAATCCATATTGGTACGCAGATCGTAAATCCAGAGTTGCCTGGTCCACGGCGTTTCGGAGGCCGGCTTGCGATCGAAGAACAGAACGTTGGCTTTGACGCCTTGTGCATAGAAGATGCCAGTGGGCAATCGCAAGAGAGTGTGAACATCACACTCGTGCAGAAGTTTCCTTCGCACCACTTCACCCGCGCCACCTTCGAACAAGACGTTATCCGGCACAACAATCGCGGCTTTGCCGGTCATGTTCAAAATGTTTTTGACATGCTGGACAAAGTTGAGTTGCTTATTGCTGGTGGAAGTCCAGAAATCTTCACGGACGATATTCTGGGCTTCACGTTTGATCTCGCCTTCATCGGTGACGAAGGTGACGCTGGACTTCTTGCCGAATGGTGGATTGGTGAGCACCATATCGAAATATTCGCCGGGATGAGAAGCCAGACTATCGGCCACATGAATCGGACTGTGGCCCATATCCGTGCCGTCGCCATTGGAACCAATGCCATGCAAGTAGAGATTCATCACGCATAGACGCGCAGTATTATCCACGATCTCCCAACCATGCAAAGCTTGATGACGTAGGTGATCCCATTGATCGCGGTCAAGCGTATTGTGAGTTGCGATGTAGTCATGTGCGGCGAGCAGAAAACCACCGGTGCCCGCGGCGGGATCGCAGATAACCTGGCCCGGCTGCGGTCGCATGACATCCACAATGGCTTTGATGAGCGGACGCGGTGTGAAGTATTGTCCCGCGCCACTTTTGGTATCCTGTGCGTTCTTTTCGAGCAGGCCTTCGTAGATCTCACCCTTAACATCAATATCGAGACCGATCCAGGTTTCGCCATCGATCAGTTCAATCAGACGGCGAAGTTTGGCGGGGTCTTGAATCTTGTTCTGTGCTTTGCGAAAGATGACCGGAATCAAGCCTGCGCCCTGACCGAGACCTGTGAGAAGTTCGCGGTAATGGCTCTCGAGCTCCTCGCCGTTCAGGCGTTGCAAACTGGCCCAGTTGTATCCTTCGGGAATGGCGCTTTGCCTGCCCAGCATGGACGTGTTCTCGGAATCCATTTTCAGGAAGAGCAGATAGGTAAGTTGCTCGACGTAATCGCCATAGGACATGCCGTCGTCGCGCAGGACGTTGCAGTAGTTCCAGAGACGTTGGACGATGGTGGAGGAGGCGGTGTTCATGGTTATTCTTGATCATCCGTTTCTGCCATTAATTGCTTCAGGTCTTCCAGGTAATCTTCCACCATTTTGGGTGGCGGTAGTTTATGAATGTTTTCAAGATTGTCCCTGTCCAATTTCCATTGGACGGGATTATCAA
>DATKNJ010000080.1:0-4675 GCA_035541395.1 Anaerolineales bacterium | reverse complement strand
TTACTTCCCCACCCCTCCGGCGGACACATTACAGGACATCCGCAGTAAGATTGTTCTCTCGCTCATTGCGGCAGGCGTGGACGTTGAAGTGCACCACCACGAAGTGGCGACCGCCGGTCAATGCGAAATTGACATGCGCTTCGACACGTTGAAGACCATGGCCGACAAGGTCGCGATTTACAAATATACCGTCAAGAATGTGGCGCGCGCCAATGGATTAACGGCCACATTCATGCCCAAGCCGCTCTTCGGTGACAATGGCTCCGGTATGCATGTTCACCAGAGTTTGTGGAGTGCAGATAAGAACTTGTTCTTCAGTGAGTCCGGTTACGCGGGCTTGTCGGACACAGCCAAGTATTACATCGGCGGCTTATTGAAACATGCCCCTGCTCTGCTGGCTTTGGCTGCCCCCACAACAAATTCTTATCGTCGTTTGGTCCCCGGTTTTGAAGCGCCCGTCAATCTGGCCTACTCTCAGCGCAACCGTTCAGCGGTCTGCCGCATCCCGGTTTATTCCAAGAGCCCCAAAGCCAAGCGCGTTGAGTTCCGTGCACCCGATCCATCCAGCAATCCGTATCTTTGCTTCTCTGCTTTGCTCATGGCTGGCTTGGATGGTGTTCAAAATAAAATCGATCCGGGCGAAGCTGTTGATAAAGACCTTTACGAACTGCCCGCTGAGGAACTCAAGAAGATCAAACAGGTTCCGGGTTCTTTGGGCGAAGTGCTCAACGCGCTTGAAGCCGATCACGAATTCCTGCTGAAAGGCGATGTGTTTACAACCGACTTCATCGAAACATACATCTCCTACAAGCGTGAGAACGAAGTCGACCCGGCCCGCCTACGCCCGCATCCGTACGAATTCACTTTGTATTTCGACGCCTAATCACTGAGCATCTTTATCCTTAGTAGACAACTTCGAGTGAGGAGCTGGAAAGGCCGAGGCTAACCGTCCTCGGCCTTTCCCACTAAAAAACATGCCCCTTTTCATCTCTTCGTTTGTTCTGGCGATTGCCTTCTGCGCGCCTCCCGGCGTGGTGACTGCGGAAACGGTTCGACGCGGCTTCGCGCGCGGATTTTGGCCTGCGCTTTCGGTTCAACTCGGATCCATGATTGGTGACACAACCTGGGCGACTCTGGCGCTGTTGGGCGCGGCCGCATTCGTCCAGAATTGGATCGTGCGTTTGATCCTTTCTCTAATCGGAATCGGATTCCTACTACATCTGGCGATCAAGTCGCTCAAAGACGCGCGCACAGCTTATTTACTGGAAGCAGATTCGGAATCAGAACGAGGCGACCTGGCGACCGGCATGATGCTGTCATTGAGCAATCCGTTCGCGATCGCGTTTTGGCTCAGCGTAAGCACATCCATCTTTGCAGTTGTGGGCGGCGTCCCGCAACCGACTCATTATGTCATTTTCTTTTCTGCATTTTTTCTCGGCTTGATCTTTTGGTGCTTTCTAATGGCAAGCCTAATTGCATGGGGACGCAAGTTTGTCACGCCAACATTTTTCCGCTGGGTGAATTTGACGTGCGGATTGGCGCTAAGCGTGTTTGCCGTACAACTCGGTTGGCAACTTTTCCAAAACTTGCGCTAGCTGAACTCGCATGGATTACAATCCAATGAGACCGTCACCGGTCAATTCAATTACCGGTGAGCTAATCATGAAGATGCAAACTCCTTCCCCTCAGGAAACCGATCCGCGCTTGCTGGAGGCTTTAGCCAGCCTCAACCAGATCAGCGCCGCGATCAATCAGATCGGGCCTAGCGACGCGGGCAACCGCGATGTGAGCCTGCAATTGATCGTGGAGAGCGCCATTCGGGTGGTGCCCGGCTCTTCGGCGGTGATCTATACGTACGATCAGGACGCGGGCGCATTCGAAAAAGAGTCGCGCGTTTCAGCCGAACCGGAAGGACGCAAGGCTCCGCTCAGCGCGGCTCATCCGAATGACGCGCCGCGGCCGAACGGAATCGGTATTCGCACCATTCAACGCCGGCGCAGAAGTTTGTCGTATGAAGAGGCGGATTTCACAGTCCATCCGTATCAGGCCGCGTTAGGTGTGAAAGCTGTGGCTTGCTTCCCGTTGATTGTGGCCGAACAAGCTGTTGGCGTTTTATATATTTATTTGCACGAAGAACGCGAGTTCACCTATCTCGAACAACTGATGTTGGATAACTTCGTCAACCAGGCGGCCATGGCAATTTATCACACGCGCCGTCTGACGGGTATCCGCCGCGACTTGGCGCGCAAAGAAGAAGAGTTGACACGTTTGCGCCGCGCAGGATTGTTGATCTCCTCGCGCTTGCGTTTGGAAGAGACACTCGAATCGATTTTGCAATTAGCTTTAGAAATGACCAACGCGCAATATGGCATTTTTCGTTTGTTGGATAAAAGCGGCCAGTCACTGTTGACGCGCGCCGTTGGTGGAAATTATCGCGGGCGTGCGATGGTGGAAAAATTGCCTTTGGATGGAAATAGCGTGATGGCCTATGTTGCGCGAACACGCGAGCCTTTGCTCATCTCGGATTTGCGCGCCGAACCGTGGTCGAAAATTTATTATCCGTTGGATGCAGGCTTGCAAATGCGTTCCGAGTTGGCTGTCCCGCTCATCAACTCCAGCGGACGACTCGAAGGCGTTCTCAATTTGGAAAGCCCAAGCTTGCGCGGCTTCTCCGAAGATGACAGTCACATGCTGCAATCATTGGCAACTTACGCGGTCACAGCTATCCAGGAAGTCCGTTTGTTGGACGCTTTGCAGGAAGTGGCGCAATTGCTTCTTTCAGAGCCATCGCAAAAAGTGCTCGATCATCTATGCGTGGTCGCGAATGATTTGCTCAACGCCTCATCCAGCGCGATTTGGATTCTCAACGATCAGGAAGAATTAATGCTGACGACTTCAAACGGCGATTTTCCTCCCGGAAAGAAGATACCGCTTCGAGGGAGCATGACCGGGCAGGCTGTGTTGGATAAAAAGCCAATTGCCGTCGACGATATCCAATCAAATCCGCAGGCTTATCAAATCGATCTCACCGGACCTCGAAACTGGTCCCGCGCATTGGTCGTTCCCTTGATGACAGGCGACAACAGTCAGGCGCTCGGCGCGTTCAGCGTTTACAGCACAGACGCGGAAGCCGGCCGTTTCACCGAATCAGAATGGGATAAAAAAGTGCTGACCTTTCTCGCCAATTACGCAGTGTTGGCTGTGCAAAATGAAGCGCGTCAACAAGCGCTGCGCGCTTCGCAGGAACAACGTTGGCTGGCAGAGACGTTCGCAGCAGTCGGTGATATTTCATCCAACTTATTACACAATATGAATAACAAAGTCGGCACGATCCCAGTGCGTGTGCAGACTATTCAAGACAAATATCGTCTCGCGTTGGAAGCCGACGCATATCTGGCAAACAATTTGAAAGAGATCGAACGCTGTGCGATGGAAGCCATGCAAATTGTGCAGGAAAATCTTTCGCACTTGCGCCCCATCCGCATGGAGTTGGTTCACGTTGCGCCGCGCATCGCGGAGGCGATCCGCAACATTCAACTGCCCACGGAGATTCACATCAAACTCGAAGGGCTGGATGATCTGCCAATGGTCATCGCGGGCGGACAAAGTTTGATCTTCGTGTTCAAGAACTTAATCGAAAACGCGGTCGAAGCCATGCACGGAAAAGGCTTGATCACCGTTCAAGGAAGTTCGGACGAGAATTGGGTGGAGATCACCGTGGCAGATAGCGGCCCTGGAATTTCCCCGGAACTTCATGATCAAATCTTTGAATTGGACTTTTCCGGGCAAACCGGCGCGCGTCCCGGAAAACTTGGTTTCGGTCTATGGTGGGTCAAAACGTTGATGACGCGCTTGGGCGGATCAGTCGCCGTCGAAAGCGACGGCCAACATGGCACGATCTTCCGTTTACATCTGCCACGCGCGGAGAATAAGTAAGATATGACCGCTTCCCCATTGCGCGCTTTGGTTGTTGAGGACGACCATTCCTGGCAACAAATCCTAAGTGAAATCCTTTCGGACTCCGGCCTCGAAGTGGATGTAGCCAGCAACTTGGAAAATGCCACTCTGCTCCTCAAAGCCCAGCCTCATCGCCTGGCCGTTGTTGACCTTTCATTATCGCCCAACGATCACAACAATTACGATGGCTTGCGCGTGCTGGACGCGGTACGAAAACTCGATCCGAACTGCCGCACCGTTCTTCTAACCGGATTCGCCACCGTTGAATTGGCCGTAACCGCGCTGACGGATTACGGCGCGTTCACCTTCCTGCGCAAAGAGAGCTTCCAGCGCGTGCAGTTCCGCGACATCATCTATCGGATTCTAGTCAGCGCACCGCAGCAGACCACAGCGACACTCCTTACTCCTGCAAACTCCGCCGCATCCTCGGTCAATGGGCAAAGTGCGCCAATCAAATCCTCGGAGAAAGCCCTGGTCGTTGAAGATGACGCGGGTTGGCGCAGCATCCTCGAGGAACTCGTCAACGATGCGGGATATAACGTGCGCGCTTGCACTAGTTATGGTGATGCGGTCGGTCATCTCCGCCGCGAAAATTTCGCGTTGGCCGTCATTGACTTATCATTGAGGGGACCGGTGGGTTATACATGGGAACAGGAAACATCTCCCGAGCATTTGGAAGGCTATCAATTGCTAGAGAGTACGCAAGCTGAAAAGATTC
>DATKNJ010000079.1:0-13706 GCA_035541395.1 Anaerolineales bacterium | reverse complement strand
GTAGCACACTAGATGTAAGTTTAAAACGCGCTACCCGTCACGGCGATATCCTTTGGTCAGGATTGGTCATAGTGATGTCTCTCGTGGTAGTCGCGCTGGTGCTGTACATTGGTTGGATGTTGTGGCAGCAGTCTGCGGAAGCACGCGCAAAGTTGGGTTGGGCTTTCGTTCTGCCAACGGGCGAATCAACTTGGGACCCGGCAAATAGTGTTTTCCAAGCTTGGGCTTTCATTTATGGAACGTTGATTACCTCGGTCTTTGCGATCATCCTTGCTGTCCCGATCAGCATTGGCATTTCTATTTTTCTGGCTGAGTTATGCCCGGAGCAATTACGCTTGCCTCTCAATTGGATGATTGAATTGTTGGCTGCTATTCCAAGTGTTGTTTATGGCTTGTGGGGAATCTTTGTTTTTCTGCCTAAAGTGGTCGTTCCCATTGGGGATGGGCTGGGTGCTCTATTTGGCGATGTGCCGGCATTAAGTCAGGTTTTCACAGGGCCTATTCCTCAAAGCGGAGCCTCGCGCTTGGCAGCGGCAATGATCTTAACAATTATGATTATCCCGACTATCACGGCGATCACACGGGATGTTCTGTTAGCGATTCCAAACACCCAACGGGAAGCTGCGATGGGCATGGGTGCTACGCGTTGGGAAATGATTTGGCAGGTGTTGTTGCCGTATGGTCTTTCCGGAATCCTCGGCGCAGTGATTCTGGGTTTGGGCCGTGCGCTTGGGGAAACGATGGCTGTGACCATGGTTATTGGCAATTCGCTGGAAAGCTCAGGGTCCTTGCTAAAGCCGGGATACACAATGGCTAGCCTGTTGGCGAATGAATTCGCCGAGGCGGCTTCCACACTGCACACTTCCGCAATGATTGAAATTGGTTTGACATTATTTGTCATTACGCTCATTCTTAACATTATTGCTCGTTTCTTGGTTTGGCAGGTGGCGCGACGGACTCCGCAGGAGGCGCGCGCATGACCAAGTTCCAAGAGTTGATCGCGAAGAATCAGGTCGCGCATTTGCGTCAACGAAAGCTGGTCAATGCAGTCATGCTTTCCCTTACAGGATTGATGACCTTGTTGGCACTTGTCCCATTATTTTGGATCGTCGGCTATGTGATCTATCGCGGTGGGCACACGATCAATTTGGCTTTCTTTACACAGTTGCCGCGTCCTCTGGGCGTGACTGGTGGTGGGGTACTGCATTCCATTGAAGGAACGATCGTCCTGACCGTACTTTCTTGTTTGTTTGCCATCCCACCAGGTGTGCTGGCTGCCTTTTACGCCGCGCGTAACCCCAACACACCACTGGGGATTGTGTTGCGTTTCAGCACTGACGTATTGGCAGGTGTTCCTTCTGTCGTGATGGGACTCTTTGTTTACACCTTAATCGTTGTTCCGATGAAACATTTTTCGGGTCTGGCTGGTGGCGTGGCATTAGCCATCCTGATGTTGCCAACCATTATTCGCACGACTGAGGAAATGCTCAAGTTGGTTCCGCATACATTGCGCGAAGGATCTCTTGGTTTAGGCGCACCGGAATGGAAAACATCGTTGAGCGTTATGTTCCCGGCTGCACTCAATGGGATTATCACAGGCTTCTTCCTCGCCATCGCGCGTGCCACCGGTGAAACAGCTCCACTGCTCTTTACAGCTTTGGGAAATGATAATTTCAATGTCGGCCTGATCGTTAAAGGTGGTGTTCAGGCGCATCAGGATGTGTTCACGATCCTTGGACGCATTATCAATCAGCCGGTTGATTCGTTACCACTTACACTGTGGAAATATGCCCAGCAGCCATATCCGGAACGCGTAGAACAATCCTGGGGCGTGGCGTTGGTTCTGATGATTTTTGTGCTACTGATCGAGATTTTTGCCCGCCTTTGGATCGAATCTCGTAAACGACGCTTGCAAGGATAAGATATGGAAACCAAAATTGCCGTCTCTGATACCAATCATGATACGAATAGTACAGTGCAGAGTGCCGAATCAGACAACAAGATGGAGATGAAGAATCTCTCGGTCTTTTATGGAAAGTTTCGTGCTCTGACCGATATCAATGTTGCCATTCAAACTAATAAGATTACCGCCATCATTGGACCCTCGGGATGTGGAAAGTCTACTTTGCTGCGTTCGTTCAATCGCATGAACGATCTGACAGCCAACTCGCGTATGGAAGGTGGAATCTTTTTGGACGGGGAAAATATCAATACTTCCGGTGTGGATGTGGTGGATGTCCGCCGCCGGGTGGGAATGGTGTTCCAGCGCCCGAATCCGTTCCCGAAGAGCATTTACGATAATGTAGCCTATGGCCCGCGCTTATATGGAATCCGCCGCAAGAGCGACCTAGATGGAATCGTGGAGCGTTCGCTCAAGCACGCCGCGTTATGGGATGAGGTGAAGGATAAACTTCATCAGAGTGGTTTATCCCTCTCGGGCGGCCAGCAGCAACGGCTGTGTATTGCCCGGGCGTTGGCCGTCGAGCCGGAAGTCATTTTGATGGACGAACCTGCTTCTGCCCTGGACCCGATCTCGACTCTCCGCATCGAAGAGTTGATGCACGACCTCGTCAAGGATTACACCATCATCATCGTAACGCATAACATGCAACAGGCCGCGCGCGTCTCCGATTACACGGCCATGATGATGATCGATGACAAACGGTCAGGACGCATGATCGAATTTGATCGCACACAGACGATCTTCACCAACCCGAAAGACAAACGCACCGAAGATTACGTCACGGGCCGTTTCGGTTAATGAAAATGCCATGATGAAGCAAGAGACCAACGAGCTTTCTTAAGTTACAATATAAATAGTGCTCATTAAATGGAGTGAGAGGCATTTATGCTAAGAAAAACTTTTGAAACTGAGATAAAACAGGTCAAGGATGATGTGCTCCTACTGGGTTCAATGGTGGAACAAGCCATTCTTAAGTCGGTGGAAGATTTAAAGAAGCGGGATCTCAAAGCATCGCAGCAACTCATTGACGCTGACAAAGAAATTAATCAAAAACGCTTTGAAATCGAAAGCCAATTAATGGTTCTGATTGCCACCCAACAACCCATGGCGCACGACCTGCGTGTGTTGGCTTCCACCTTGGAGATCATCTCTGAATTAGAGCGCATGGGTGATTACGCCAAAGGGATTGCCAATATCAACTTGCGCATGGGTGACGCGCCTTTGCTTAAGCCGTTAATTGATATCCCACGCATGGCGAGTAAAGATGTGGATATGTTGCACCGCGCCCTCACGGCCTTCATCAATGAAGACGTCGAGGCCGCGAAAGCGCTGCCAGTAGAAGACGATGAAGTGGATGCGTTATATAACCAGGTCTATCGCGAATTGATGACGTTCATCATTCAAGACCCCCAAACCATCGAGCGCGCCAACTGGTTGTTGTGGGTGGCTCACAACCTCGAGCGCGTGGCCGATCGCGTGACTAATATTTGCGAACGGACGGTTTTCATCGCGACCGGTGAGATGACCGAGATCAAATCCACCGACGATGAGTTCTGGAAGAACTATAAGTTTAATGCATAGTGTTTTGTTTCTTTGCACAGGCAATTCCTGCCGTTCACAGATGGCCGAAGCGATTGTCAATGCCCGTTACTCGAATGAGTGGCGGGCATCTTCGGCGGGTATCAAGCCCGCGGGATATGTTCATCCGATGGCAATTCGCGCGTTGGAAGAAATTGGTATTTCACATGCGGGCCAATCCAAACAAATCAGTGAATTGACCAGCAAAGATTTTGATCTCGTCGTGACGGTTTGCGACTCGGCCGCGGAGGAATGTCCTGTGTGGCCGGGACGGGCGGGGAAACGCATCCATCACAGTTTCATGGATCCGGCCAAAGCGGAGGGAACGGACGAAGAACGGATGCAGGTTTTTCGTCAAGTAAGAGACGAGATGTTGAACATCATCCCCAAACTTTTGAATTAATTACCAATTGGTCTTGTCGTGCTTTTTGGGACGCAGATCAACGCGGAAAACGCGGAGTCTATTATCGGCGTATGTCCGCGCCCAATCGTTACCATACGCGTTCCAGATTTGGATTCTCGCGCGCCGTGCGTCCCACTTTGGCCATGTCGATCCATTGATCGTGCACTTTCACGCGCACCACATCTGCAGTGAAATCAGTGCTGGTCGTTTCGCTGTTATTGAACAGATACGAACCGACCGCGTAAATATCGGATGGCACGCCCAACTTCTCGAACCTTTGAATCTTCTCCGGGTTGAACCCACCCGAGACAATGATCTTCACGCGGCGACAATATTCGCGCGCCGCCTCTTGCCAGGCCTTGGGCAGGTCCCAACGTTCCCAGGCCGAGTCCAATCCCTGACGGACATTGAATACCAGCCGCGGTGTGACTCCCAAATCCAGCGCGGGATCGCCCAACGGCTGGACTGACACGTCCCGAATCGATGCGCCGGTGTCGAGCCGCACGCCATATAACCGATATTTCTTCGCTTCCTCTTTTTGACCGCCATCCATTAACTCGCGATATTTCGCGAACAACGCATCCAGCACGCGGATCGAATCGCGCACGCTGTCGTTGTTGAAGTCCACCAGCGCGATGCGCGGAATACTGGGCGGCAGCACGCGCGCGAACTGTATCATGGCTTCGGCAGTGTCACCGAAAAATGACGCGATGGCAGCATGCGCCACCGTACCGCCGCCCGCGCCGCCCCACCAATCGCCTTGCGCATCGGTTGAGATGAACGGGCCGATGTCATGTGAATGATCCTGGTTGTAACGTTGGACCGCGATGCTATATGCGTATCCGTCGGCGGCTTGCGCCTCATGCAAATCGAAGCGAGCCGGGAAGAATAACACCGGCTTGCCGCGCGCAGCCACCAGCGTTTCATATACATTGGTCGCTACGCGGCTGGAGCGAGTCAGAATGCCGAGCGTGGGCGTTTCGAGAATGGCGAAATCGCGGTAACGCCCGCGCACTTTGAGGACGGGCTGCACGTTCAATGGGCTGCCATCCGACTCGACGGCGCAGCCATCGTGAATGGCCCATACTTCCAATTTTTTTGAAGTGTCTACAAAGCGCTCTCCATCATAATAACCCGTGCAATGCTTCAACATTGCCAGAGCTTTGTCCACGCCAACGACAACTGTCTTGCCGATATGCCGCGTGAACCATTGCATCTCCACTTCGATGTCACCGGCGGGAATATTCTCGGGTGAAGTTCCCGCGGGCAGATTCGGATACTGGCCGTTATAGATATATCCTTCTGCAGAAAGCACTGTCAGCATGCGGTTGATGTTTTCGAAATACTTGTCCGAATACCAGCCGCGGCGCATGCGCTCCACATCCAGCTTAAATACTTTATTGGTTAATCGTTTGCCATCAAAAACGCTCATAGAACCTCAACAACCTCAACAAGCCTCGACTGGTTGGATTTATTTTTCCAGGAATGACTCCGTGGATTTGACGATGTGCATGCCCGCCTCTTTAAACTTGACGAAAGCCTGGTCAGCCGCTTCAGTATAATCCGCACCTGGAACGACCACTGGCGATGTGCAATCTTCCAGCAGATACACTTTCTTTGCCAATGATGAATCAATGCTTTGAATATCATTTAGCAGATCGGCAATCGTCCATGCCACACAATGACTCTTGGCCTGTCCCGCGATGATCAATTTATCCATGCGTTTCAAGGTCTCGATAAACTTTGGGTTGTGTTTGCCGAGCGTTTCGCCCTGCGGACCCTTTTCCACTTCCGGGCCAATGACTGAATAATGCTCGGTGAATGGACGATTCCCTTTGACTTCGAATTGTGTATCAGCACGGCGCGCGATGGAATGGAAGAACAAAGCCTCTTCCACCGATGAAACCAGCGCGTGACCGATTCCGCCAAGCATGGCGTGATATGGCCAGATCGTCAATTCGTATTTGCCGCGCGCTTCCAATTGCGAAACGTAATGCAGCAATCGTTCCTGGCCTTGTTCTGGTGTAATGCCGAACTGACCAGCCAGCGCAGGATTGAATTTCCACGCGCCGCGGCGAATATCCTCCGCGTGGACGAGTGAATAGGGCGCGGGATGTTCGCCTTTTTCGTTCACGAGGAAGATGGCGTGAAAAATTTGCGCGGCCTGGTGTGTGTCCATGGTAGCGCTGATCTGTGTGATGATGCCTAAGTTGCGATAGATGAATTCACACAGGCGAATGTTATCTTCAATCGCGCAGCGTCCGCTGCGGCCTGCTACGAATAATTCGAACTCCGGCAGGCAGAAAGTGTTTTGCACGTCGATCAACAGGAGCCAGATTCGCTGTCGGTCGGCCTCAGCAGCTTGAAGTCCATGTTGACGCGCCCAATCTGCGGCTTGCGCGGCGCGCGTTTCATAGGGCACACGCCAGACCTTGTCCACGCGCGTCGAGTCGAAAAAATCTGGAATGGAAAGTAAAGAAGTCATACGTATCCTTAAGTGTAAATCACAATTTATTTTCCTGGAAATAGGAGCGGGCTTCCCCGCATGACGGTTGATTGTACGCTCGCTTGATTTCCTGTCAAGTCGCGCTCGATCACCGGATGGGGGATTGGCGTATCGACTGCGCGCGTTTATACTGCGGTCATCAACCCCAAAGGAGAATGAGATGAAGAGAGTGCTTCTTGCTATTGGTGTCCTTGTTCTGGCAGCCTTATCGTGTAATGCAGTCACCGGCGGACAGAATAATCCGGCCAGCCCCACGAATTCAAACAGCGGTCCGGCCCAACAAAATAAACAGGTTCTTTATCAGGATGATTTTTCCGACTCGAACAGCGGTTGGCCCACTGCTGCAGATGCAGATAAGGCGGCCAGCTATACCGCTGATGGACAATATCTGCTTCAGGCCTTTACGAAACAGCAGGATGTGTGGGCACATCCCGGTCAGGATTTCTCCGATGTAAGTATTGAAGTGGATGCTACTAAATCATCCGGCCCGGATAATAATGGCTTTGGTGTCGTCTGCCGCTTCCAGGACAATAACAACTTTTACTTTTTCATGGCTTCCAGCGATGGTTATCAGGTGATTGGAAAATATGATAACGGCAATTCAGTGTATTTGTCTGCTGATAAGATGCAGACCACCAGCGCTGTTCATTCTGGAACCAATCAGGTCCGCGGCGATTGCAACGGCTCCACGCTGACGTTTTATATCAACGGCCAGCAGGTGTCCTCGGTCACGGATACTTCGTTCATCAGCGGAGATGTCGGCGTGATTGTAGGCACGTTCGATGATCCGAACGTGGGCATCACGTTCGATAACTTTGTGGTGTATAAGCCATAACGTTATGGATGAAAAAACAGCCTGACGAATTTCGTCAGGCTGTTTTTGTTTTCGGTTCAAACTGCGCCGAAAACTGGTTCCGTTTTCTAGAGTGTGCATGCAAATTTAAAACGTGTGACTCTCCCGAAGGACATCGGGACGATGTGAGCGAAGCGAAGAGTCTCACTTTCTTAAAAAGGATGAGATTCTTCGCCGCTTCGTGGCTCAGAATGACATGCTAAAGGTATTTTGCATACAGACCCTAGCTATCTCTTCACCTTTTTAGCTTTGCCGTGATAGCCGGGAACTGTAATTGCATAAATCGTGCATAAACGCGAGTCGAGCAAGCGCGAACGAATGCGCGCATCCATTTCGTCCATTGAATCCGCAGTGGTGATCACGGTTGGCAACTCCGCATTATAGCGATAATTAAACAGTTGATAGAGTTTCTCGCGCACCCATGGCGTCATGGATTGCGTGCCGAGATCATCGAGCAACAACAACGGCGCAGTGCGAATCTCATCGAAGCGGCGATCGAAGGTCACGTTACTGGTCGGGTTGAAGGTGGCGCGCAAATGATCGAGCAAGTCGGGAACCATCACGAATAATGGCGGATCGCCAAGTTCCGTGCGGAAATTCGCAATCGCCGCAGCGAGATGTGTTTTACCGGAACCATATCCGCCCATCAACACCAGCCAGCCTTTCGGTTTTTCCGCGAAAGTGTGTGCAGCCTTCAATGCTTTTTGCATCGTCTTGAGCTCGTCGTTATTCAATCCTTCATCAGCGCGATCAGCAAATGTGCCGAAGGTTTTCCCTGCCATTAAATCCAGCGAGGAGAGTTCGGGATGACTGGTATCGTCCATGGGGCGGCGATAATCAGGCGCGTTGATTCGAACTGTGCTGACCAGTTCCGGGTCCGAGAGGCGCGAGCGCAAACGCGCTTCGATCCCATCCAACGCGAGATTGGTTGTCACGACCAGCGGCAGTTTATTGATGTAGCGATAATTGATAATTTGGAATAATTTTTCCTGGGCCCAAGCCGTGGCGTTTTGCGTGCCGAAGTCATCCAGTACCAGCAACGAGGAATTGCGAATATCATCGAAGCGTTGCTCGAAGGTTGTCTCTTCGGCATCGTAGGCGAAACGCAAGGTGTCAAGCAGATCTGGAACCGTAAGAAAAAGTGTGGGCACGCCCATGCCGACTGCGAAGTTGGCAATCGCCGCGGCCAGGTGAGTCTTGCCACAACCATAGCCGCCTTGCAAAAGAAGCCAGCCGTTGAGCGAAGCCGCGAACATCTTGGCGTGGTTGAAAGCGCGCTCCAACGATTCGGATTGCATTTCGCCGAGACCTTTATAACCGCGCGGCTGAAAAGACTCGAATGTGAGATCGCGCAATTCATCGAGATGGCTGATGGAATACAAACGTTCACGCACGCGCTCGCTCACATCGCGCTGACGACAAACACAAACTTCGAGCCTTCCGAAATTCGGATGGCCCATTGGCACATCGGCGCGCAAGTAACCCAAACCGCTGCAATGCGGACAGTTCGGATCACCCGGCAGGTCAGTGTTCGATGTAATCGGCGTAGTCGCCTTTGACGTACTTGCTGCGATCTTTTTCAGCGTTTCGTCGATCTTGCTTTTCGGCACGGCCTTCTTCCTTCCAGCGTTTCAAAATAGCTTCGCAATACTTCCAACTGCGCTTGTTGTTTTTCACTGCTAATTCGATTGCGTCGGTGATCCAATCCATTTCATAAATTTCTTCTGCATCTTTCAATGTGTCCGCGATCAGTGGAGTCAACATCCCGATGTTATCTTCGTACAACTTGAAAATGTTCGGACGTTCAACAGGCGCCGCGGAAATTTTATCAGATGAACTCGACTTGCCGCTTTGCATGGCTTCGGCGGCAGCGCGTCCGCGTGGACTGTTTAGGAAGTAGAACTCGCCCGCTTCATTCCGGACCCGCAACAGGCTCCCGCGTGAGATGGCTTTGTCGAGGCCCGCGGCGTTCTCCGCGAAATCGTCCCGTTTCAAAAAGTGGACTCCACCTTCCATGTTGCCGATTCGCCATAAGGCAGTTAGTGTAACTTTCAACTCGTCTGCATCTTCGATTTCGTCCAAGAGTTGGTGAAAGAACGAATCGGGAATCGGCGTGAAGGATTCGGAGTCAGTGAAGCCTTTGAATTTTTTCATATTGGCATGTAGGGGCGCAGTATGCTATGCCCCTACGATTCAAACGTTACGTGTTTCGTGGCCGCGTTCTCAAACTTGGCCAACGCGCCGCGGAAGATCAACTCCACGCTGCCGACCGGGCCGTTACGATGTTTGGCTACAATGATCTCCGCCACATTTTGTTTGGTGGTGTCCTTCTCATATTGATCGGGACGATAAATGAACATGACAATGTCGGCATCCTGTTCGAGCGAACCAGACTCGCGCAAGTCTGAGAGCACGGGTCGTTTATCGGAACGTTGTTCAACGGCGCGGCTTAACTGCGCGGCCGCGAGCACTGGTACGTTGAGCTCGCGCGCCAATACTTTAAGATTGCGCGAAATATAAGAAACTTCCTGCACGCGATTATCAGTGCGCGTATCGCCGCCCATCAATTGAAGGTAATCCACAACCACTAAATCGAGTCCATATTCCATGTGCAGACGGCGGCATTTCGTGCGCAGTTGCAATGGCGTGATGGCGGGCGTATCGTCGAGGAAAAGTTTGGTGTCGGAAAAGACTTCGATGGAATGCGTGAACAACGGCCATTCATTATCGTTTAGCTTACCGGTTCGCATGCGCTGCGAGTCGATCCCTGTTTCCTGCGAGATCAAACGCTGCACCACTTGCTCATTCGACATTTCAAGCGAGAAGATCGCGACATGTTTTTTGTGAGTCAACGCGGCGTTCTTGGCAACTGAAAGCAGAAAACCGGTTTTGCCTTGGCCTGGGCGCCCTGCAATGATAAGTAAATCGGAAGGCTGCAATCCGCTCAGCATGCGGTCAAGATCGATGAAGCCTGTCGGCACGCCGAAGATTTCATCAGGACGTTTGGCGAGATCATCGATGCGGTCATAGTAATCGCTGAGGACTTCGCGGATTGGCTGAACATCATGCTTGAGTCTGCGCTCGCTGACGTTGAAGACAGCTTTCTCCGCCTCGTCCATCACTGTATCGACAACGCTCTCTTCGTTGTAAGCCAGCGCGGCGATTTGATTCGCAGCGTTGATCATCTTGCGGCGAATCGCATGTCCTTCTACAATGCGTCCATAAGACTCGGCGTTAAGCGAAGACGGAACTTGATTGACGAGCGCGGTCAAATAAGCTGGGCCGCCAATTTCGCCCAACTGACCGACTCGATCTAATTCTTCGGAAACAGTTAACAGATCAATGGGAGTGCGTTGTTCATGCAGACGTGTGAACGCTTCCCAAATCCAGCGATGACGATGAATGTAAAAATCGTCCGCGTCGAGGAATTGGGCCACATCGTAATAGACTTCCGGGTTAATGAGTACCGCCCCTACAACGGCTTCTTCGGCTTCTCTGCTGTGCGGTATGCTTGGGGCGGCGGGGGCGGTGGATTCTTCTTGGGGAATGTAGTCGCTCATAAAACGGGATCAGGATTTGGTCGGAGGTGGTGAGTCGTCGTCTGGCTTGTCTTTTTTATCTTTATCGTCCAGCTTATCAAGATTCAACTTATCAATAAAGTCTTCAAAGATGGAAAGACGATCGGTCGAGACATCGGGAGCGGTAGCGCTCTTTGTACCTTTCGGTGTTGCGGCATCGTCGGCAGCAGGTGTGTTGGGCATATCCTTTTCGGGGATGATGCCCGCGCTTTCCATCACACTCGGGTGGACGAGGATCGGCACATGAGCACGCACTGCCAAGGCGATGGCATCCGAGGGGCGCGAGTCGATGTTGATCTCCTGACCATCAGCTTGCGCTACGATGTTGCCGTAAAATGTATCGTCGCGCAGATTGACGATCTCAACGCGTTGGATGCGGGCATTGAAAGCGCCAAAGACATTTTTGAGCAGGTCATGCGTGAGCGGGCGGCTCATTTCGATTTCCTGCAGCGCGACGGTGATGGCTTCGGCTTCGTACGGCCCAACCCAAATCGGGAGGAAGCGCTCACCGTCGGTCTGTCGCAGGACGATGATCCGTTGCGAGGACATCAGGCTGACACGCACACTGTCTATGACGACTTCGATCATATCTGACATGGAAACTCCAAGTGTCTTATTGTAGCATAAAGGCCGATAAGTGATTAACGAGTTAACCAATTTTAAGAATCAATTTATAAACCACAGACCACACTGAGAGTACTAAGTTATTTCCCTTTGCTTTTCTCTGTGAACTCCGTCATCTCTGTGGTTTAAAAAACCCAGCCTATCCTTTTAGCCGCTTCTTTATGTTCTTCTAATTGTCAGAAAGGTTAAACAGGGCTATAATACCGCCTGCTCAATCGGGGCGTGGCGCAGTCCGGCTAGCGCGCTTGCATGGGGTGCAAGAGGTCGGAGGTTCAAATCCTCTCGCCCCGACAGCAGAAAGAAGACCGTCCTCGCCGGAAGGACGGTTTTGATTTAAACAAAAAGGACGCGGAGAACACGGATGTTTTGTCCGCGACGTTCAGTGTTCATCCGCGTCCGACATTGAGTTTGGGGGCCAAAAATTGTCCGAATGTTATAATCACCTTTGATGCGATCATTTTTCCAAAGAATTATTTCCCCAATTAAACAATTTTTTACGATTCCAAACGCAACCGATAACTGGTGGTGGAATGCCATCCTGTTCCCGTTTTTGGTCACGCGCACCGTTTGGATTCTGATCGCTTATTTTGCGTATGGAAATTACGCTGTTAACCCAACGTATCAAAAATATTTCGAGCGCGGTTACTTTCTCACCAAATATTTTATTTTGGACATTTTCGCGCGCTGGGATGCGAACTGGTATTTTTCGATCATCAAGAATGGTTATCAACCATCGGCCGATCTCACCAAATATTACAGCAATATGGCTTTCTTTCCGCTCTATCCGTATTTGGTGAAGAGCCTCGGCTGGCTTGGACTCGACCTGCCGAACGCGTATTACATCGCGGTTGGTCTTTTGCTTTCCAATATGCTTTTCATCCTTGCGATGATGTTATTGTATCGACTCATCATCATGGAGATGGGATTCGGTGAAGACGCGGCCAAACGGACCCTCGGCCTGCTCTTCGTATTCCCGGCGGGATTCTTCTTCTCGAGTTTCTACACAGAGAGTCTGTTCCTCTTTATTGCGTTGGCGGGTTTTACTTTTGCCTTGCAAGAGAAATGGCTGTGGACCGGTATCTTCGCCGCGTTGGGTGTCTTGACGCGCTCGCAGGGAGTCGGTCTGTTGATCGCGCTGGCTTGGTTATATATGGAAAAGCGCAATTGGCACCTGCGGGAGATTCGCGCGTCGGCGTTATGGTTTGCGTTGGCGCCATTAGCATTGTTGGCGCACTTTTATTATTTGTATCTCAAGTCCGGGCAAGTCTTCGCCATCTTCGAAGCCATGTCCGCTTGGGGACGAATCAGCACATACAATCTCGCCGATCCGTTTCGCAATCTACGTAGCCCTTCGTTGGATGTATTCAAAATCGACCTTATGTTCTTTTTGCTCTTTTTGATTTGCAGTTTATATATATTATGGAAATGGCCTTTCAAAGCCTACGGCATTTTTGCGCTCTTGATGTGTGTGTTGCCAGTGTATACGGGTTTGCTGGTTTCAGTCTCACGTTACATGGCAATTATTTTTCCAGTCTTCATTTTGCTCGGAGAAAAACTAAAGAATCGTAATGGCTATACTGCGCTGCAAGCAGTTTGGTTCGCGCTGCAAGTCGTTTACTTTGCAGGCTGGGTGAATTATTACTGGATCGCTTGATGTTCTCTGAGCCGCATACCCCAACCAATCGTCAGGCGCTCTTGAGCCTGATTTTTTCTTGTTTAACTCTGTTTTCATTTTGTATCGGCTTTGCACCGATTCCATTTTCGTCCCTGGTTTGTTATCCCTCCGCAGTGTTGTTTGCCGTCGCCGCGTTGTTGACAGGCGGAATCGGGTTGTATCAAATCCGTCGAGACGGCGAGCGAGGCCAGGTCCTTGCGTGGATCGGTTTGCTATCCGGTGCGTTGACTTTGGCGGCCGTCTTTTGTTTCACCGCGCTTGCAATCTCACTGTTTCCATTTCTCCTCGATTTCTTTCGTCACAATCTGAATCAAATCAAATTCCCGCAAACTTAGCCTGCGCTTATGTCTTACTTGCCAAGCCTCCCAGCTTCGAGTATGCTTGCTGGCGGGAGTGGTTAAGTCCCGGAGGGCTTCCTGGTCTTCAAAACCAGTGGCGGGTCGCGTTGCGGGCCGCGGTGGGTTCGACACCCATCCACTCCCGCCTCGAATGTACAAATCAAATATAGGTGTCTTATGACTTTCCC
>DATKNJ010000078.1:0-4302 GCA_035541395.1 Anaerolineales bacterium | reverse complement strand
GAAACGATTATTTCAAAAGCCGTTGAAGTCAACGCAACTGCAATTGGCTTGAGCGCCTTACTTGTTTCCACCTCCAAACAAATGCCGTTGATCGTCAACGAACTACATCGCCGTGCTCTAAAGTTCCCGGTGCTGGTCGGCGGCGCGGCAATCAATCGTCGTTTTGGAAGACGAATCTTTTTTGCCGAAGATGGAAGTCCGCACGAGCCTGGCGTCTTCTATTGCAAGGACGCGTTCGAAGGACTCGAAACGATGGATCAACTCATCGTGCCGGAGAAGCGCAAAGAACTACTAACGCAAATCCGCCGTGAAGCGGATATGGAGATGGGGCGCGCCTCTCAAATGCCGGAATATCGCAAAACAACGGCGACCCGTTCCTCGGTCCAGCTGGAGCCGATTACGCCTCCGCTTAAGTGGGGCCAGCGCATCGTCAAAGATATGCCGCTGGAGATGGTCCTCAAGCATCTCATTCTCAATGAGTTGTATCGCCTGTCTTGGGGCGCGAAGAACGCGCACGGCGCGGAATGGGACAAGCTCAAGGCCGAGTTCGACGCGCGTTTGGAAAAGATGACGAAAGACGCACTGCGATATAAATGGTTGAAGCCGCAAGGCGTGTACGGAATCTTTCCATGTCAATCGAATGGTGACGAACTGATCATTTATAATCCCGAAACAATCACGACTGCTTCGCCCGATGAGTTGACGCGTTTCACATTCCCGCGCCAACCGTATGACGATCATCTCGCGCTGTCCGATTATTTTGCTTCGGTCGAATCCGGCAAGATGGATGTGGTCGCGTTCCAAGTCGTGACGGTTGGGCGGGAAGCCACAGAACGCTTCGACAATTTGCAAGCCAAAGGTGATTACTCTGAAGCCTATTTCTCACATGGACTGTCTGTTCAATCTGCTGAAGCCACCGCAGATTATTTGCACAGTCACATCCGCCGCGAGTTAGGCATCGGTGAGGAACAAGGCAAACGCTATTCGTGGGGGTATCCCGCGATTCCTGAATTGGAAGATCACAAGAAGGTCTTCCAGCTTTTGCCCGCGGTCGAATCAGAATTAGGTATGACTCTCTCTGCCGCGTATCAGTTGATTCCCGAACAGTCCACCGCCGCGATCATCGTGCATCACAAAGACGCGAAATATTACAGTGTTGGCGAATCACGAGTTGAACAATTGATGAGATAATTCTCAATGCCAAGCTGCGCAGCTGCGTGGCTTGGCATCAAACCCAAAATGATCAAAAAACTTCTTCACAAAGAATCCATTCTGCCAGTTGTGTTCATCGCAGTTGCCATTTTCGGAATCTTCATCACGCGACAATACGGCGAATCGTGGGACGTATTGAAGTTCTACAAATACGCGGATAGCGCACTGGCAAGTTACGCGACCTGGCCGCTGACCGGCAACATTCCCATCATTGGTAACACATACGATAACTACGGCCCGGCCTATGTGATGTTTGTCAGTTTGGGCGCACGCGCGCTCGGCGCGTTCATTCCATGGATCAATTCTGATCTGCGCCATTTGATTTACTGGTTCACCTATTTGGTTGGCATTTGGGCTTTTTACGAACTTGCTAAACGATGGCTGAGTCAAACCGGGGCCATCGGCGCGACGCTGCTCTTTGCCACGCAGCCACTTTTTTGGGGACATGCTTTCATCAGCCCAAAAGACATCCCGTTTCTGACTTTCTTTTTGCTGAGTCTCGTTTTCGGATTCAAGATGGTTGACTCGCTTGAACCGCTTTCGACCGACTCTTTGACTCTGCGCACCATACAGAACCTCGTCCTGCTGACCTCGCTTTGGCTGCTCTTCATCTTCATTTTCTTCGGCGGGACACAAATCTTTTATGCTATGTTGGAAAACGCAGTGCGCGCGGCAGCCGCTGGCCAACCAAATCTCATCTCACGGATCGCATCCGACATTCATAAAGTCAGGCCGGAAGTTTACATTCAGAAATATTTCACGCTGTTCATTCAAGTGCGCGCGATCCTCTTCTGGTTAAGCACCGCGATTTTAGGATGGGTTTACTTCCGCGTCTTGCCGACCGCGTTTCGCTTCCTTGCCAAGCTGACGCCTGCTGCAATCTTCCTCGGCTTGACCATCTGCATCCGCGTGCTCGGGCCATTGGCAGGACTCATCATTATCATCTACGCGGTATATAAAAAAGGAAAGTCATCCGTTCCCGCGCTATTGACTTATGTGTTCATCGCAGTGATCGCGATGTACGCGACCTGGCCGTATCTCTGGCCGGACCCAATCGGACACTTTGTCGAGAGCGTGATCGTGATGGCGAAATATCCATGGCAGGGACAAGTGCTGTTCGATGGCAAGCAATATGCTTCCACTGCCATTCCACGTTCCTATTTGCCTGTGCTGCTCGGCATTCAATTAACGGAACCGGTTTGGATCTTGTTCGCGGCCGGTTTGGCGGTGACCATTTTCGGCGCGGTCAAGAAACGGGCAAACGATCTTCAAACGCTCGCGCTGACTCTCGTCTGGTTCCTCTTTCCACTCGCGGGATTCATTACTCTGCGTTCGCCGTTATACGATAACTTCCGCCAAATCTTTTTCATTCTCCCGCCGATCTTTTTGATGGCTGGCGCGGCGTTCGAAAAAATAAAACGTCCCGCGCTGCAAATCAGTTTGATCGTGCTGGTGCTTTTGCCCGGCGTGGTGGACGGGATTCGTTTGCACCCGTATGAATATATTTACTACAATCGCTTCATTGGCGGAGTACCGGGCGCATTCCGCCGCTTCGAGTTGGACTATTGGGGCACCTCGTATCGCGAGGCCGCGGATTGGTTGAATACGCGCGCACCTGACCATGCCACGGTTTGGATCGAAGGTCCCGCGCATTTGTTTCAGTTGTATGTGCGCCGCGATTTAAAAACATACTCAACCGATGAAAGCGAACGCGCCGACCATTACGATTACATCGTGGCGACCAGCCGCTACAACCTCGACCAGACTTCGTATCCCGATGCGGAAGTGATTCACGCCATCACGCGCGAGGGCGCGATATTGACAGTGATCAAACAAACCGATTGTCATTGCTCTTCAACTTCACAACTTTCTACACAGGATAATTACGAACAGGACTCCAGATGACGCAAAATTTTTTAGAGGTGCTTGAACAATCTACATTATTGGCTGATGGCGCGATGGGCACAATGTTGCACAGTCACGGCGTCAACTTCGATCAATGCTTCGATGAACTGAATCTCACCAATCCGCATGCGGTCGCAGAAGTGCATCGCGCCTATATCGAAGCAGGCGCGCAGTTGATTATCACCAATACGTTCGGCGCCAATCGATTCAAACTTTCCAAACATGGCCTTGAGAATCGAGTCGCCGAAATCAATCGGGCGGGTGTCGAGCTGGCGCGCCGCGTGGTGGATGCTTCTTTCAAAAATGTTTTCATCGCGGGCGATGTTGGTCCGTTGGGCGTGCGCATCGCACCTTTCGGACGCGTGCAACCCGAAGCGGCGCGCGCCGCGTTTGCTGAACAGATTTCCGCGTTGTGCGAAGCCAGCGCTGATTTAATCATCATCGAAACAATGAGCGATTTGTATGAAATCCAGGCCGCGGTACAAGCCGCGCACGAGTCATGCAGCTTGCCCGTTGTGGCATCCGTCACGTTCACGCGCGATGACCGCACCATTCTCGGTGATGATCCGGTCAAAGTAGCGCACACATTAGCCAAGGCGGGTGCGGATGTGATCGGCGTGAACTGCTCCGGCGGTCCCGCGCAGCTCTTGCGAATTCTCAAACAAATGCGCGCCGCCGAGCCGAACAAACATTTATGGGTCAAGCCCAACGCGGGCTGGCCCGAGCAGGTCGGTGGCCGCATCATGTATCCTGCCGATCCCGAATATTTCGGCGAGTACGCGCTTTCGTTTCGCGAGGCCGGTGCGGATGTGGTCGGCGGATGTTGCGGCACAACGCCTCAACATATCGCGGCCATGCGCCGCGCGCTGGATGCAAATCCCGCCGCATCTTCCTCGACCATCAGCCTGCTTCCGCTCGAAGAGGAGATTCTCGAGCCCGCGCAGCAGCCCACTCAACTGGCGCAAAAATTATCTGAGGGCAAATTCGCGATCTGCGTGGAAGTCGATCCGCCGCGCGGCCTTTCGACTCATAAGCTGTTGGCAGGCGCGTCGCTGTTGCACGAAGCCGGCGCAGACGTTATCAACGTGGCCGATAGCCCGATGGCGCGCATGCGTATGTCTGCCTGGGCTGTGTGTGACATCATCCAACGCAAAGTGAACAGTGAAACCACATTGCACTTCCCTA
>DATKNJ010000077.1:0-4009 GCA_035541395.1 Anaerolineales bacterium | reverse complement strand
CGCGCGTTGATCTTGCGCTTGCCGAGTTCCAGTGTATCCGCGCCTTGCGAGATTTCTTCGTAGACGGTTTTCTCCGGATCAAGCGAGCGCGCCTGATCGACATAGGCCAGCTTCACCGTGTCGCCGATCTTGATTGTGCCGCTATCTGGTTTTTCCTGTCCGATGATCATTTTGAGCAAAGTGGTTTTGCCCGCGCCGTTGGGACCAACGATCCCGATGATCGCGCCGGGGGGAACGGTGGCAGAAAACTCGTCCAGAATGAGGCGCTCGCCAAAAGATTTGGTCACATTATCGAGTTGGAAAACAATGTCGCCGAGACGCGGCCCGGGCGGGATGTAGATTTCCAAATCTTCGCGGCGCGCTTCGGCTTCTTGATTCAATAATTTTTCGTAGGCGCTGACGCGGGCCTGCCCTTTGGATTGACGCGCTTTGGGCGACATGCGAATCCATTCAAGTTCGCGTTCGAGCGTCTTCTGGCGCTTCGATTCGGATTTCTCTTCGAGACGGATGCGCTCCTGTTTTTGTTCGAGCCACGAGGAGTAGTTGCCCTTCCACGGGATGCCGTAGCCGCGGTCGAGTTCGAGAATCCAGCCCGCGACGTTATCCAGAAAATAACGGTCATGTGTGACGGCGATGACGGTGCCTTTGTAGTCGCGCAGATGATGTTCGAGCCATGCCACGGATTCGGCGTCGAGGTGATTGGTGGGCTCGTCGAGCAGGAGGATGTCGGGTTCAGTGAGCAGTAAACGGGTGAGCGCGACGCGGCGCTTTTCTCCGCCGGATAAAGTCTTGATGGGCGTGTCGCCTGGGGGGCAGCGCAGCGCATCCATCGCGACTTCCAAATGCGAATCGAGATTCCACGCGTCCACTTTATCGAGTTGTTCCTGCAATTTGGCTTGCTCGGCCACGAGCGCATCGAAATCCGCATCGGGTTCGGCGAACCTGGCATTGACTTCATCGAAGCGGGCCAACATTTCGACGATGGGCGCCACCGCCTCTTTGACGACCTCGATGACTGTTTTCGTTTCATCGAGCTTGGGTTCCTGCTCGAGCAGACCGATGGTGTAGCCTTTGGATTGTGCGATCTCGCCGATGTAATCTTTATCGACGCCCGCCATGATGCGCAGTAACGTGGATTTGCCCGCGCCGTTCAGTCCCAGCACGCCGATCTTGGCGCCGTAATAAAAGCCGAGCGAGATGTCGCGCAGGATTTGTTTATTCGGAGGGACGATGCGTCCCACTTTATTCATGGAGTAGATGACGAGGGTATCAGATGGCATAAGGTTCTCTATTTGATAGAAATAGGAAATTGTTCATTTTGGAGGAACAAAGAGGAACAAATCCTCTTCGATTTTGGCTGGATTTTGAATGCGGATCGTTTTTGGAATTACAGAGGAACAATCTCCCCAGTTGGGATACTCGGATGCCTGAATTACGCGCACTTTTTTCTAAAACGATAAAAAACGAATGTATTTTGGCATGAGGAAAATGAACCGACCCAAGCGATGATATGGCAAATTGGCATGCAACCTGATCAAGCCGGAAAGAGGCGGTGCAAAGCGGAAAAGGGAGGAACCATGGAGGATCAGCCAACTGAAAAGCGCCGTTTACCATAGAGCAATTGTACCAATACCCGGATTTCAGATTGTTGATTTTGGAAAATAGCTTATTTTATGGGCCCACCCCAAGAATTAGCCGAGAAAATAGGTATTACTAATTGAATGTGTAATGAATAGATGACTATAGGGGTGAATTTTGTTAGAGAGCGGGTTTGCAAGTAGAGGCTGCAATTCCTTCCACTGCGTGCTATGATATCAACAAGAAGTTAATTATTCGAAAGGAGCGCAACATGAAAGGTAGGTTCCTGGCCCTACCGATTTTTTGTCTATTAGGGGCAGTATTGACCGCGGGTTGGATGCTACTCACCTATACCCATCCCTTGCCCACTATTGAAACACAACCCCGCCCCGTTTGGAGCGTAGCCTTTTCACCCGATGGCAAAATACTGGCTTCAGGCTCGTGGGATAACACAATCAAGTTATGGCGTGTCTCGGATGGGAGTTTGTTGCGCACATTGACCGGGCATACGGATAAGGTCTTCAGTGTGGCGTTCTCTCCGGACGGCGCGCTGCTGGCCTCAGGTTCATGGGATGATACGATCAAGCTGTGGCGCGTCTCGGATGGCAGTCTGTTACATACCATCGAGGGACATAAAGGGCCGGTGCCAAGTGTGGCTTTCTCACCGGATGGCAAGCTATTGGCTTCCGGATCGAATGACAATACGATCAAATTATGGCGCGTCGCGGACGGCAGTTTGTTGCAGACTCTGGTGGGACATGAAGGCCCTGTTTGGAGTTTGGCTTTCTCGCCGGACGGAAGCATGCTGGTTTCGGGATCGGGAGACTTCTTTGCGAACGATCAAACGGTGAAGCTGTGGAGCCTTCGCGATGGCAGTTTGCTGCATGTGTACTCGGGGCACACCGGGACGGTGCTGGGTGTGGCGTTTTCACCCAATGGCAAGATCCTGGCTTCAGCTTCTGGAGACAATACCATCAAGCTATGGCGCGTTTCCAACGATGAGCCGATGTTGGATGCAAGCCCAACGGAACAAAATATCAATTTTACACTTTTCCCCAAGGACAACTTATTGCGGACATTGGAGGGGCACACCGCGACCGTATACAGTGTGGCCTTTTCACCCGATGGCGCAGTCCTGGCTTCGGGTTCTGAGGATCGAACAATCAAGTTATGGCGGGTCTCAGACGGACAATTGTTGCGCACGATTACAGGCTATGATGGCGCAGTGACCAGCGTGACGTTTTCCCCCGATGGCACCATGCTGGCTTCCGGCTCTGTGGATCACACGGTCCGATTGTGGAGGGTTAAGTTGTGGCCGGTTCCAGGGAAGTGAGTGCTTGCATAAAATTAGATTCGTTACAGCCCATTGCCCGCGCGGTTCATGGAGTAGATGACTTGGGTGGTTTCGTTGGACATGGGGGTAGTGAGCAGATGATTAGAAATTAGAGGATTAGTGGGGCGTATTGTATGAGAGAGGAAGTAAGCCCTTATCCCCCGAACTGCCAAATTTATTCTGGAAGCAAAGGTTGCAGGTTTTCCAATAAAGCGGGGATGCTTTTTGTGGCGGCGAGATAGATTTTGTCTGTTTTTACCTCACCGTATTCGTGTGCCAGAATATTCCGCAAGCCAATGATTTGTGCCCATTCGATCTCCGGGTGTTCTTCTTTGAATTTTTTGGAGACGTGGTTTGCCGCTTCCCCAATGATTAGAAGTAACCGCTCTATGGCATAGCGAATCGTTTTGTTTTCGGCGAATTTCGAATGTGGGACACCGTTGATAATCTCTTTGATTTCCAGCGCGTATTTCCGCATGTCCCACAGGTAGGACACATCCCTCTCTTCATGCGGCATAAACCACCTGAGCGGTGCGGAGGATCTCTCGCTTGCGGAATGGATTCTCCAACGCGTCCTTCTCGATCAGATCCACAGGGTGGTGGAAGATTTTCTCCAATTCCAGTTGCATTTGCACAAGGTCAAAGAGACTGATCTCTGCTTCCTTTGAGAATGTGACCAGCACGTCCACGTCACTGTTGGGGCGAAAGTCCGGACGCAATGCCGAGCCGAATAAAGAGAATTCCACCACGCCCCAGCGTTGGCAAAACTCACTGATTCTCGTGCGCGGAATGCGGAATTTCTTTTTTTGCATGACGTTCACTGATGAAAATTATAGCACGAAGGGATCATTAGAAGATGGCCCGCGCCGTTGAGACCAAGCACGCCGACCGAAGGTGGCGCCGTAGTAGAAGCCGAGCGATGCTGCGCGATCGCGCAGGATCTGTTTGTTGGGAGCGCTGTGCGCGATGCGTCCCACTTTGTTCATGGAGTAGATGACGAGGGATTCGTTTGCCATAATATGTTTTGCTCTTTCAATAAGTTAGGTGGTTAGTTTTTGTTGGGTGCGCTGTTGCGCGTGCGTCCCACTTTGTTCATGG
>DATKNJ010000076.1:0-4163 GCA_035541395.1 Anaerolineales bacterium | reverse complement strand
TTCTTCGCACACTTCACATTTTCGTAGCGATGAATGTTGATTCGCTAACCTTCGTTCGAAAGTTGTCATAAAACGAATGTGAGTAATCGATACCGCTTTTAACCACAGCTAAACGCGGATAAAAAGGATTGGCAGGTATTTCTTTGAAAAGAGACTACACAAAATCTGAGTGAATCTGTGTTTATCCGTGGTGGATTTCGAGCAGAGGCTTATTCATAATTGAAGTTAAAATTAACTCATGACCTCCCGGCTAAAACTCAATAGCCGACTTCTCCCCTTTCTGGTCGTGGTGCTGGTCATCATGCAATTGACCAATCCATCGCGAGTGTGGATGTCGTTGCTGGTCGGGATGGGCGGCTTGTGGCTGATCTCGTTCGTCTGGGCGCGTAACCTCGCCCAGAAACTGAATTTCACGCGCGAGATGCGCTACGGTTGGGCGCAAGTGGGCGACGCGCTCGAAGAACATTTCAAACTGGAAAATAACAGTCCATTTCCGGTCACGTGGGTGGAGATCGAAGACCGTTCCACATTGCCGGGCTACAACGCGAATCTGGCAACCGGTGTAGACGGCCTGTCCGACAATCAATGGCACAAGACCGCAACATGTACACGCCGCGGTGTATATCAGTTGGGTAATACCGTCGTTCATACCGGCGATCCGTTTGGCATTTATAACGTCACCATTACCGATCCTGCGCGTGTCACATTAATGGTCATGCCGCCGGTGGTGCCTCTGCCAACTTTGGAAATCGTTCCGGGCGGTTTCAGCGGTGATGGTCATCCACTTCCCAACACACCGGAACGCACTGTTGAAGCTGGCAGCGTACGCGAATACATTCCTGGTGATAGCCTCCGAATCATTCATTGGAAAACGACCGCGCGTCAGGGCAAGCCGTTTGTGCGTTTGTTCGATGGCGCGCCTGCCAGCAATTGGTGGATTCTTTTGGATTTGGATAACGCCGCTCAAATCGGCAGTGGGGAAAACGCGACCGATGAACATGCGATTATCCTTGCCGCTTCGCTCGCGGACCGCAGCCTGCGCGCGCATCATGGGGTGGGCCTCATCCTCAACGGTAAACAGCTCGAATGGATTCCACCTCGAACCGGTCCCGGACAAGTATGGGATATTTTGCGTATGCTGGCGTTGGTCTCGCGCGGTGAAAATTCACTGGACCAGATTCTCGAAAACATTCGTCCGAATCTGGGAAAAAGTGCGGGGCTGTTGATCGTCACTTCCACCAGCAAAACCGATTGGCTCCAACGACTCGCGCCGTTGCGCTGGCGCGGCATCACACCTACCGTCATTTTGTTAGATGCGCGTTCGTTTGGAAGTTCACACGATAACACCGCCTTGACTTCTGCGTTGAAAGAAATGGGTGTCACCTATCACATCATTCCGCGCGAACTACTGGATCGCCCCGAAGCGCGGCCGGGTACGCGCGGCAAATGGGAATGGCGCGTCTCTCCCAGCGGACGGCCGATCCCGATGCATACGCCAGAAGATTTGGGCTGGCGAAAGTTAGCCGAATGATCATCGC
Source organism: Anaerolineales bacterium (assembly GCA_035541395.1). Classification (GTDB taxonomy): domain Bacteria; phylum Chloroflexota; class Anaerolineae; order Anaerolineales; family Villigracilaceae; genus JACPVF01. Next base: position 2,625 of record DATKNJ010000076.1, on the reverse strand, counting down.
ACTCACTTGGAACTGGTTAAGAAAAAACGCGGGCCTGACTCTTTTGCTCATGGCCACTACTTGCCTTGCAGTGGCTTTGGGCGAAATCGCCCGCGGCGCAACGTGGTCATTGTTTATACCGGTCACTTTGGCCGCGACTCTGTATAGCTGGTGGATTGGAAAAAGTCATTTAAACGGCAAACAGGTTTTCGGGAGTCTGATCGGGTTGGGAATTCCGGGCACGTTTATGTATGTGGCCGGATTGCTCGTCCCGTTTGGAAATTTGATTCTCGCCGCGGCATCGTGTCTCCCGTTCATGCTCTTATGGCTGCATGATCGTTCCGAAAAAGTGGATTTCACATCACTAATCATCACTTGGATAGATTTGATCAACCGCGCAACAGCAGCGCTTGCACGCACATGGGAATGGAGCATCGCGCTGGCGACTGGCAAAACTGTGATCGATCCATTGGCGAGTGGAGTGGCATGGAGTGTGTTGTTATGGCTGGTGAGTGTGTGGGCCGGTTGGCGGTTACGCCAAAATCATCGTGCTTTGCCTGCCCTCGCACCCGGCGGAATATTGCTGGCACTGGTGCTTGATTACACACAAAAAAGACTCGACCTAGTCGTTTTATACCTGGCATTCGCGCTGGCATTGATCGGCTTGGAACGTTATGAGGAAATGAATCAACAGTGGGCGCGCCGTCACATTGATTATTCCGAAAGCATTACGTTCGATACCTTTGCGGCCATTGCCATGGTGACAGTTTTCCTTGTGCTGGCAGCCGCCGGGACTCCCTCCCTCTCGTGGCAGGATTTAGTGGATAAACTGCGACAGGCGCGCCACAGCAATGATCGCGTGGCCGAATCGCTCGGTCTTCCCGCGCCTCCGCCTGTTTCCGATACCTATAAGCCTCACTCCACTGGAGGCTTGCCGCGCAGCCATCTGTTGGGCATGCCGCCGAAGGAACTCGAAAGCCTGGTGATGACGGTCCGCACCGGGGAAATATCACCTATTCCAGATACATCTCTTCAACTCAACGCGCCTCATTATTATTGGCGCATGGAAACATATGATGTGTATACTGGTTCGGGCTGGCTCAGCAGTGCGTCACAGAATATTCCATTCACAGCAGGGGCCTCGTTAATGAAAGCGCCGATTGGTTATCATGTTTTACATCAACAAATAGATTTGGCTCCAGATCAAGTGGGCCAACTGTATTGGTCTGGCATTCTTGCCAGCGCAAATGTGAATCTTGAAGTCGCATGGCGAATACCACCGCCACCGAATCCAAATCCCGCTTTAAACGGCGATATGCTCGGCGCTGTAACGAACAGCCCGACATACACAGTCACATCCTATGTGCCGCAAGTGACTGTAGATCAATTGCGCGCGGCCGGCAATGCTTATCCCGCGGTGATACTGAATCACTACCTGAAACTGCCAGATTCAGTCCCAGACCGCGTGTTGGCATTGGCGCGTAAGATCACTGAATCTGCCGCCACGCCCTACGACAGCGCCAAGGCGATTGAAACCTACTTACGACAATTCCCTTACACATTAGATGTTCCGCAGCCACCGCTTGGCCGCGACGTAGTGGATTATTTTTTGTTTGATCTCCAAAAGGGATATTGTGATTACTACGCGTCCTCCATGGTGGTGCTGGCACGCGCCGCGGGGCTGCCTGCGCGGTTGGTCATCGGCTATGCCAGCGGCGAATATGACAATGCGACCGCGCAGTACATTGTCCGCCAAAAGAACGCGCATTCCTGGGTCGAGATTTATTTCCCGAACATCGGCTGGATCGAGTTCGAGCCGACAACCGGGCTTCCGCCTATTACTCGCCCCGGCAGCAAAACCGAATCGGCTCCTGTTCTAACTCCACCGCCTGCCGATACAAACAGTGCGAGAGTATGGTTGGAATGGCGCGCCTGGATTTCAACTATCGGCGGCAAAGTTTTATTGACTCTCGCAAGCTTCGTAATCTTGATCATCTTCTGGCAAATCGCCGAGATTTGGATCTTGCGTTCCCGCGAGCCCACCGTCGCGATTAATCAAATTTATACGCGCCTGCAAAGAGCATCGACGCGTTTGCTCCCCGATTTACCAGATGGACACACGCCATTGGAACTTCAACACGCTCTGAGTGACAGACTCGATCAAGCAAAAAGCGGCTTAATGAAAACTCTGCTAAAACCATCCTTCGAGGAAATTGAACAACTGATCGTACTTTATACAACGCAGACATTTAGCCAACTTATACCGCGCCAAGCACAAATCCATGCGGGAATCAATGCCTGGATTTGGCTACGCTGGAGATTGTGGATTGCAGGAAGAACGATAACGAACAATCCTATAAACAAATGGTTTCATCACTTCGCGATTAAATCCACCAACCCTCTTAGACCCAACTCATAGGATTTCCAGCCAAAACCAACCACTTTCCCTTTGCAAACCGCCGAGATCATCGAAACATGACGAAACTTTTCGCGCGCGTAGACGTTGGACAGATGAACTTCGATCACAGGAATCTCAATTGCAGAAATGGCATCACGCAACGCGATGGACGTGTGAGTATATCCGCCGGGATTAAAGATTACGCCATCTGATGAAGTGCGCGCTTCGTGCAATGCATCGATCAACGC
>DATKNJ010000075.1:0-9115 GCA_035541395.1 Anaerolineales bacterium | reverse complement strand
GAACTTATCTGCCACTGTCTTCTGCGCCAGTTCGATCAACGCGCGAATATCGCTGGCTTTGGTCTTGCCGTGATTGATGAAAAAATTTCCATGTACGGTGCTGATCTCAGCGTTGCCGATGCGCGTTCCTTTCAGATCCGCGGCTTCGATCAAACGGCCCGCATAATCGCCCTCAGGGTTTTTGAACATCGAACCCATGCTGGCACCGGGCGGTTGCGTGGCCTTTCGGCGCGCGCTGAATTGTTCGATTTTAACAGACACTACTTCTCTTGTCGCGTTTTTTAAACTAAATGTTGCCGAAAGTACTATTGCGTTTATTTGATTCCGTTTCAACACACTCGTTCGATAGCCATAACCAAATTGTTCAACAGGCCATATCTCGCGTTGATCTCCGATCAATAATTCGGCGTTGAGCAAACTCTGTGATACATCTCCGTTGAACGCACCGGCATTGCCATATACCGCGCCGCCAATCGTGCCGGGAACAGTGGCAGCCCATTCGAGTCCGGAGAGACCTTTCGTGGCGGTGCGATGCGCCAATTGACTGAACGTCGCGCCCGCCTCTGCCCAGACCTTGGGTTGGTCGCCGTTTTCAAAGCGGACAGCTTTTGCCTTATTCAGAATCACTACCTCGCGCACGCCTTTATCGCTGATCAACACGTTCGAGCCGCCGCCGAGGATGATGAATTCAAGTCTGCGCTCGCGCAATATTTGAACAGCCTTTGCTAATTCATCGACCGTCTTAACTGTGATGAGTACATCTGCCGGGCCGCCAATGCGCGCAGATGTATACGGTGCAAGAGATACATTCTCCTTCATCGCATCACCGAAGTGAACGCGCAACACGTCAATGGGCAAGGCAGTGGTCATCATGCAAAACTATTTTTTCGTCAAATGCTCGATCAGGCGGATGATGGTTTCCTGGCGTTCGGCATCCGCTTTTTGCTTTTTGGATTGAGTCGAATCTCGCTTGCCTTCCTGTTCAGTGGAGTCTTCGTCGAAGTTGACCAAAACCATTTTGAGCGGTGGCAGACCCAACGTCTCGGTTTGATACTTGCGTTTCTTTTTATCCGACATGACAGTCTCCTATAACTTTTCCATTAAGGTAGCACTGACTTGGTCCGCATCTCCGGCGGAGAGCACGATCACCACATCGCCGGAATGGACATGCTTGAGCAGATATTTGGTGGTTTCTTCCAGCGAACCGGTGTAACGCGCCGAGCGATGTGGCATGGCGCTGACAACTTCAGCCGAGGAGAAATCCTGTTTGGGTTCGCGCGCTGCATAGATTTCTGTGACGATCACTTCGTTGGCATCCGCGAACGCACGTGTGAATTCCATGAACAAGGCTTGCGTGCGCGAATAGGTATGAGGCTGCCACACAGCCCAAATGCGTTTGCGCGGATAACGCGCTTTTGCTGCGGCCAGTGTGGCACGGATTTCAGTGGGGTGATGGGCGTAATCATCAATGACGGTAACGCCGTGTCTTTCACCCAATACTTGAAAGCGCCGACCTGTACCGCTGAATTCACCCAATGCGGCAGCTGTATTTTTCAATGAAAGCCCCATCACTGCCGCGACCGATAAAGTAGCCAGCGCATTTCGCACGTTATGTTCGCCCGGTACTTGCAGCGCCACTTGATATGAACGCTTGCCTGTCTCACCGATGTTGGTGGTGGCGTTGAAACTGTAACCACCTTTATCATTCGGTTTGACATTGCGGGCTTGCATCCATTGCGGTGCATTGATGGTCATCTCGCCTTGCAAACTGTAAGCGACGATATTTCGCCCGGCGCGTCGAGCGCGTGCCAAGAGCGAAGAAGAACCTTCGTCTTCTGCCGAAGCGATCAATGTTCCATCGAGCGGTAATAATTTCACAAAATCTTCGAAGGCGCTGAAGATATCTTCGTAAGTCGGATAACAATCCGGATGATCGTGTTCGATGTTGGTTACCACTTCGATCTGTGGTTTCAAACCCAGGAACATGCGATCATATTCATCGGCTTCGATTACAAAGGCGTTGCCTTTTCCCGCGCGGGCGTTCACGCCGTAGTTGTTCATGGTGCCGCCAATGATGAACGATGGATCGCGTCCCAATACGGAAAGCACCCAAGCGATCATGGCGGTTGTCGTGGTCTTGCCGTGTGTGCCTGCGACTGCAATGCCTGTTTTATCGGACATCAACTTGCCGAGAAAGTCGGCGCGTTTGTAAACCGGGATATTTGCCATCGCGGCAGCCTGGACCTCGGGGTTGTCATCCGGAACCGCAGAGGAACGCACCACCCAGTCCGCGCCTTGAACATAGCGCGGATGATGGCCGATGAAAATCGTCACGCCCTCAGCTTGTAACTTGGCCGCGAAATTCGAAAGGACTTTGTCCGAACCCGTCACCTCATAACCACTCTCTTTCATGAGGCGGGCGATGGCGGAAAGTCCGCTGCCCCCGATGCCGATAAAATGAACGCGTGTCATAATGGTTAGATATAAACTACGATGATGAAAATCAGGATAATGATGACGGCGAAATAAATCGTGGGTTCGCCCAGCCAGCGAGGCGGCATGTACTGCATCAACATGGCAACTGAATTTGCCAGCGTTGAACCTTGAGGCGGCGCAGAAACGATATCGGGATACGGATAATTCGCCTGTGAGAGATAAAAGAGCAACGTTCCCGCGATCAAGTAACCATTGAATGCGCCGAGGAACGCGCCGAATAAAGCATCCTGCAAACGCTCACGCGCGGCTTTGGATGCCAGATGCGGAATTGCCACCACAGTTTGATAACCAAAATAGACGAGACCGATCAAAATCAGTGAGCGTATCCAAAAGAGGGAGGTGGAATCTTCCTTCAAGTCAATGACGATCGGGATGTAGCGCCGAAGCAAAAAGTTCACGGCTAGCGCAGCCACGACGCTGAACGAGACCATCAACTCCTTGGCCCAGCCGCGCATGGCGCCGATCACAGCAAACAGGATGACATACATCCATAAGACGTAAATGATGCTCATCATAGTGGCGTCTCTCCTCCCAGTTCGAGCAACTGGCTGGCGATGGCGGCCGCGGCCTCCGGTTTGGACAGAGATTGCATGGCGGCGCGCATGGCCTGACGTTTGGTGGGGTTCTCGAGCAAATCTTTGATCAGTGGAATGAGCTCGGTGTTTAGAAATTGATCTTTCAAAATGACGGCCGCACCGTTTTGCGCTAACGCGTCGGCATTGACCTTTTGGTAGCGCCACGCATGCGGATATGGAACCAGCACCGCGGGCAAACCGAAGAACGGGAATTCACCCAAACTGGACGCGCCCGAACGCGAGACCACCAATTCCGCGGCGGCGAAGGCTGCGCCCATTTCATGCAAATAAGGCATGGCTTGATAACGATCTGCCAGTTCTTTCGGCAATCGCTCTGCAATCTCTTTGACGCGCGGCCAATCCAATGTGCCGCTGATGTGAATCACTTGCGTCATTTTGAGCAGCGTGAAGAGGTTATCAAGAACGGCGTTGTTGATGGAACGCGCACCTTTGCTTCCGCCGAATACCAACAGGATTGGCAAATTGCTGGAGAGATTGAAGCGAGTCAACGCGTCCTGACGGGACCAGTTGGAAAGGTCTGCACGAAGCGGATAGCCGGTGACCACGATTCGCTTTTTCGGCGAGAAATATTTTTTCGAATCCGCGGCGGTGACGGCAATACGATCCGCAAAACGCGCCACCGATTTGATGGCCAGTCCTGGTTCGATATCTGGAACGTACAGCAAAGTGGGAATGGCGCGACCTGCGAAGGCCATTGGCGCGGCTACGAAACCGCCGGTGAAGAAGAGCACATCCGGTTGGAACTGGTTGAGGATGCGGCGCGAAGCCAATATGCCGCGCGTCAACTTTGTGAGGTTGCCGGGCAAGGCGCGCAGACCCACACCATGCAGCCCTGCTGCCGGAATGGTTTGGAATGGAATGCCCGCGCGTTTCACGAGTTCTTCTTCCATGCCGCCTTCACCGCCAACCCATAACGTTTCAACGTTCGGTCGTTTGGCCAGTAACGCGCTGTGAACGGCGAGGGCTGGATACACGCCGCCGCCTGTTCCACCCGCGCAAATCAGCAACCGCACTTTGAGACCTCCATTCTTTCTTCTCTTCTTCCTCTTCGATGGCCGTGTTATCGCCATGTTGACGAGAGATGTTCAATAGGATTCCAATCGCGCACAAAGAAGCCACCAGGTTCGAGCCGCCCGCACTGATGAAGGGCAGGGCGTTACCTGCGAACGGTAACAAGCCGACCATCACAGCCATGTTGATCAATGTTTCCAGCGCGATCCAAATTACCAAACCAGAAGCAAGCAATGTACCGAGCATGTCCGGTGAGCGGCGCGCAATGACCAGTCCACGCCAGATCAACATTGTGTAAAGTCCGATCAAAGCTGTGGAACCGAACAATCCTAATTCTTCGACGATGACTGCAAAAATACTGTCGGTGGGCGGAACAGGCAGGCCGGTCAATTTGGATTGCGATTGGCCAAGGCCTACACCGAACCATCCACCATTGACAATGGCTTCAAACGAACGCCGTACATGATAAGAAGCCTGAGTTGGATCTTTGAGTCCGGCGATGAACTCGCTGACGCGCTCGCGGCCTGTAGCGCTGACGTGCGCCACAATGGTTCCGGCGATGATGGCGATGATCAATAACAGGCCGATCTGTTTCAAGTCGCCGCCTGCCAGGAAGAACAACAACCCACCGAGGATCAACACGGTTCCCGCGGCGCTCAAATCGGGTTGTTGATAAATCAAGCCTCCGACGATACCGAGGATCACGCCCAACGGAATCAAACCCAATTGAATGTCGTGCAGGAAGTCGCGTTTGGCATATAACCACACAGAGAGATAAATGACTGTGATCAACTTTGCCATTTCGGAGGGCTGCACCGATCCGTCGAAATAAGCGCGTCGCGCGCCGAAACGAATCTCATTCATCAACAGCACGCCGACCAGCAACGCGATGGTCAACAGCATGGCAGGCACGATTAGTTTACGCCAATGATGATAATCGAAAAATGCCAGCCCAGTTGCAATCGCGATTCCCAACAACAGCCAAAGCACCTGTCGATCAAACATATGCATCGGCGATCCGTACGCGCTCAACGAAAAATCCCATGAAGCCGAGAAAAGCATTACCAATCCGAAGACCACCAAAGCGATGATTGTCACCAACAGCGGCATATCGAAACCGCGCGCAGGTCGCGCGACGCGTGGGGCGGCGTAAGAATTATTTACGAAAGTTCCAGTACCCATTTTGTAAATTTCTCTCCTCGCTCTTCAAAATCTTTAAAGGCATCAAAGCTTGTGCCGCCGGGCGAAAGCAGGACGACATCTCCGGCTTCAGCAACATTTGCGGCTCGGATCACTGCTTCTTTCAAATCACCACATCGGACTAAAGAAAACGGTCTTTGCCCGGACTTGGAACTGCCGACCGCTTTCGCGATTTTTTCTGCGGCCTCGCCGAATACTACTACATGATCCACGCGCTGATGAATCAACGCGGCCAGGTCGTCCCACGGAAGATTCTTATCGCGGCCGCCAAGTAGCAACACGATCGGTTCTTCGAAAGAAAGAATATCGGCCGCGGTTCGTTCCGGCGCAGTGGCGATCGAGTCGTTGTACCAGCGCACGCCGCGCAGTTCGCGCACAAACTCCATGCGATGCGGCGCGCCGCGAAAATCTTCAACTGCGGCCAGCATCGCGTCCAAAGGAAAATTGGCCGCGTGACCAATTGTGAAAGCAGCCAACACGTTGCTCACATTGTGATCACCGCGCAGTAAAATTTTCTCGCGTGGGACAAGTGGCAGATACGCATTGCCGTCGCGTAAGTTAAGTAAACCATCTTGTAAATACGCGCCGTTCAAGCTTTCGTCCAATTCATGCAAACTAAATGTGAAAAGCTTGCCTTTGACTCGCTCACGTAAATTCCATGAGCCTGAATTGTCGCGGCCTAGAATCGCGGTGTCATCTTTCGATTGGAAATCCAGAATGCGCGCTTTGGCCGCGGTGTAGGCTTCCATCGTGCCGTGACGATCCAAATGATTCGGCGTGATATTTAGAACTGCGGACACATTTGGCGAGATCGTCATTTGTTCCAATTGAAAAGAAGAGATTTCCAAAATGGCGAGATCATCGGACTTTATTTCATCAACGTAGTTAATCAGCGGATCGCCGATATTGCCGCCAACATAAGCCGAGTCTCCATAAGATTCTTTAGCCATGCGACCAACCAAAGTTGTGGTCGTTGTCTTTCCAGCGGAACCGGTGATGCCGATCGTTTTGCATGGAACGACTTCCATGAAGATTTGCGTATCGTTAGAGACCGGGATGCCGCGCTTGTTTGCTTCAACGACAATGGAGAGGGTGAGGGGAACGCCGCCTGAGATACAAAGCAAGTCACAATCATCAAGTAGTTCAAGCGGATGCCCGCCAAGCGCCCATTGAATGGAGAGATCGGCGAGAGAGGCGCGGGCGGAAGTTAACTGCTCTTCACTGTGCGCGTCGGACAAGGTCACGCGTGAACCGTGCTTGGTCAGCCAACGCGCCAAGGCCAAGCCTTGTCTCGCGGCGCCGAGGATAAGTACGCGTTTCCCAGTCCAATCCTGCATATCAGACCGAAGCCAATCCAATACCAATCATGGCTGCCAACAGGCCGATCAGCCAAAAGCGCTGTACGATTTGTGTTTCGCTCCAGCCAAGCAACTCGAAGTGAAGATGAAGCGGAGCCATCTTGAACAGGCGTTTGCCTTTGGTGAGTCGGAAGTATCCGATCTGTAATGTGACGCTGATGATCTCACTGAGAGGAATGATGCCGATCAAAAGCAGAAGAGGCCAATGACCGGTCATCAATGCAACGACAGCTAATGTGGAACCGAGTGCAAGTGAACCGGTGTCGCCCATGAAGAGTTCGGCGGGATGAACGTTGAACCATAAAAAGCCGAAGATCGCGCCGACCAATGTGAAACAAAAGCGCGCGATGTAAACCTGTCCTTGCATCAAAGCCACGCCGCCATATGCGGCGAACGCAGTGGCTGAGATCAATCCGGCCAAACCATCGAGGCCGTCGGTGAAGTTCACTGCGTTCGACTCGGCCACAATGATGAAAGCCGCAATCGGCACATAGGCCCAGCCCAACTCGATTTGAAGATGAAAACCGGGAATATAAATGGATGGAACACCCAGCATGTATTTCAGAACCCAGGCCGTTCCAACGGCAAGCACAACCTGCGCCATGAATTTTGCACGAACGGTCATGCCTTGACCTCGGCGTTTGCCGCGGATTCCCTGCCAATCATCCACCGCGCCGAGTGCCGCAAAGCCGACCATCACGATCATCGGGACGAGGATGGAACGGCCAATGCCGTTTTCCGTAAGGCCAATCAATGCCACGGCATTGAGCAAACCGGTCAACAATAAAACGGGCATGATGAACATTACGCCGCCTATGGTCGGTGTGCCCATTTTGACAGCGTGGTGACCAGGCTCTTCCACGCGGATTAATTTACCAATTTTAAAATGGCGCAAAACTCTCAAGAGTGGGCCGCCCCAAATGACGGTCATCATAAAAGACAACCCGGCCAGGCTCAACGCCAGCGGGATTTGATTCATGAACGTTCCTCCAATGCAGCGGTGATTCGATCCATCCGCAAGCCGTGCGAACCTTTGATCAGCACAACATCTCCCTCGGAGAGATTTTTGTTCAGCCAATCGATGACTGGCTCGGCCTCGTCGAATTCCACCACTCTGGAAGGTTTCATCCCGGCCCGACGAGCTGCTTGCGCGATCAAGTGACCGCGCGGGCCGAGAGTCAATAAAGTTTTTACAACTTGGGCCGCGCGCAAGCCAACCATCTCATGGCCCTGGCGCTCATACGGACCCAGCTCAAGCATATCGCCCAGCACCGCGATCTTGCGTCCTTCCAATTCGCTGAGCAGATTCAAAGCTGCCAACATGGATTCGGGTGAAGCGTTATAAGTGTCATCGAGAATCAAGGCACCCGAATCGCTGCGCACTGCGACCAATCGAAGTTGAGTATGTCCGTGGCGCAGACCATCGATGATTTCCTGCCAGGTGAGTCCATCCATCAATCCAACGGCTGCAGCGCGTAACGCAGTGTGAACAGAGTGACGTCCGATCATGGGGATGCGGACGTGCAGAGTCTCTTTGCGATAGTGTAGTCGAAAGCGGATTCCCTCCAAACCCAAACCTTCAACGTTATCGGCCCATAACTCAGCTTCGGGTGAGAGACCGTAAAAAAATACGCGGGCGCGAGTCTTCTCTTCCATTTTGCGAACCCACGGATCATCGAAGTTCAAAATGGCAATGCCTTCCGGCGCGGGAGGTAAAGCTTGAACAAGTTCTGCTTTGCCGAGGAAAATATTTTCCTGCGATCCGGCGCGTTCCGCATGAACGGTTCCGATATTGCTGACCACGCCGATCTGTGGTTGGGCAATCTCGCATAAGAATGCAATTTCACCGGGCACGTAGAATCCCATTTCCAACACGGCACGCTCGTATCCCGAACTGAGGCGCAGGATCGTCAATGGCAGGCCGATTTCGTTGTTGAGATTGCCGGGACTCTTCAATGTGCGATAACGCTCATTGAGCACCTGCGCAACCACTTCCTTCGTGGTGGACTTGCCAACGCTGCCAGTAATGCCAACTACTCGCAAGTTGTTCAATTTGCGGCGCCAGAAGCGCGCGATCTGTTGCAGGGCCGAAACAGTGTTGTCCACGCGCAGGCAGAAGGGAGGCGCGAAGTCGAAGGTTGAATCGAGCTTGAATTCGCCGCGCAGGTTGAGGGTCCGGAGAGAGGCGTCTACGTCACGCTGAATTAAAGCAAACGAAGCCCCGCGCTTGAATGCCTCCGTTACAAAGTCATGACCATCGGTGCGTTCGCCGGGGATCGCGACGAACAATGAGCCGGGGATGACCTGCCGCGAGTCAATGGCCGCCTCGGTGATGACCGTGGCGGCGTTCTCCGGACGGAGAGTGGTGAGAGCTTCAAGCGCATCTGCCAGTGTAAGCATCTTATTGCGAGGCGGTCTCCTTGCGGATGTTATCGGGCGGGATGTTGAGCAGAA
>DATKNJ010000074.1:0-9513 GCA_035541395.1 Anaerolineales bacterium | reverse complement strand
CGCAAAACTGCACCGCCCTTCTCTTCCTGCAGCTTGCCCGCCAGTCATATACATGGTTTGATCGTAAGGAAAAACAAGCCAATCCTTTTCATAAGGTCTTGCCGGTTTTCAAAGGCCCCGATTCTCTTACCACCGCACAGGTATCTGTTCCGCAATCGCAGCTCCTAAATCTGGAACCTCTGGAACGAAGCTCTGCCTTCTATAAACTCCGCAAAGCGGATCGTGAAAATGCCGCTATGGATCGCTTGCTCAAGTCGCGCAGATCGAAGAAACAGGCTGGCAAATAAGATGGACAAGTCTGCCTTATTTTCCAGCTTCATCGCATTGACTCACTGCTTCCTGCTAACTATTCTCTATTCTTCATTCTCTTATCTCTTCTCTACGGTATAATTCTCTCCATGCAACCCACAATTATCGGTGTACGTTTTACCAAAATTGGAAAAATCTACCACTTCGATTCGTCTGCCCTGCCCGATTTAGGCCTCGGCGAACGCGTCATTGTGGATACAGCCCGTGGCAAACATCTTGGCGAAGTCGTTCAAAAATTGGATGAGCTTCCACCCGTCCCTGAAGGCGGATGGAAATCCGTGGAGCGCCGCGCTACCCCGCGCGACCTTCTGCTCCAACAATCCTGGCAATCCAGACAGACCGAAGCCATGATCAACTGCCGCGCCCGTGCCGCCGAACTGGAATTGAAAGACGTCAAGATCGTGGCGGCTGAATACAACTATGATGGCTCGCGCCTGTCCTTCCTCTTCAGCACCGAGACCGAGGAAAAAGTCGATCTCAAGTCGTTGAAGAAGGACATGCAAAAGCTGTATCCCAATGCTCAGATCGAGATGCGGCAAATCGGTCCGCGCGATGTGGCGAAGCTGATCGGCGGCATGGGAGCCTGCGGCATCGAAACCCGCTGTTGCTCCAAGTTCCTGACTGACTTCAGTCCCATCTCCATTAAGATGGCCAAAGAGCAAGGCATCTCGCTCACGCCTTCCGAGATCACCGGCATGTGCGGACGTTTGCGCTGCTGTCTCATCTATGAATACGAGCAATATGTGGAAGCGCGCAAAGAACTGCCCAAACGCAACAAGCGTGTGGTCACGCCCAAAGGCGAAGGCAAAGTGATCGACTTGATGCCGCTTTCCAATAAAGTAGTAGTGGTCATCGAAGTCGAAGGCGAACGGCCTCAGCAATTCACCTTCGAGCGCGAAGAGCTCCAACCCTGGGATGAACTCGAAGCACTGCGACGCAAAGCCGCCGCCCCCTGTGACCGTCACGACAATGGCGGATGCACCTGCGGCAAAGCCAAAAATTCATAACGAACTCAAACGGGAATCGAGCCAAATCGATTCCCGTTTAACGTATACGCCTCATCCTAACCCCGAAAGCTGATTCCATGACAACCGACTCTTCTCCCCTCCCCGGCGTTTGGGACTCTCCCAAAAATATTCTCGTTGTGCTCGCCCACCCCGATGACCCCGAATTTTTCTGCGGCGCTACGTTAGCGCGTTGGGCGCGCGCCGGCCACAAGATCATATACTTTCTTTTAACGTGCGGCGACAAAGGCTTCAACGATTCTTCGCCTGCCGATTTGACCACCGACGCGTTGTGCGCCATCCGCCATGAGGAGCAGGCAGCCGCGGCCAAAGTCATCGGTGCACAAGCCGTTCACTGGCTGGACCGACCGGATGGCTACCTCGTCCCGGACTTGGACTTGCGCCGGGAAGTGGTACGCGCCATCCGCAAATTCAAACCGGATATCCTCGTCACCTGCGATCCGCAAAATTTATTCGCGGGCTACGGCATCAATCATCCCGATCATCGCGCCGCTGGGCAAGTCACCGTGGATGCCGTCTTCCCTGCTGCTGGTAACAAGACATATTTTCCCGAATTGTTGAGCGAAGGTCTCGAACCGCACATGCCAAAAGAGATTTGGTGCTCGCTCACCAACCAGCCGAATACGATCATGAACGTGACGGATACCTGGCCGATCAGGCTCGAAGCTTTGCTGCAACACAAAACGCAAATTGGTGATCCCGAAGAATTCAAAAAGCGTATGGCCGCGCGTCACACCGAAGATACAACGGATGCCAATCCGCGCTTCGAAGAAAAGTTCCGTGTGATCAAATACGGACAATAGTTAAAGAAAGAATTGCAGCTTTACAACGAGGCATTCCGTGAGTACCCGAAACAAAAGACTCATTGTGTTCGCTTGTGGATTTTTGATTGTTGTTCTACTTGTGGCTTATGCAGCAGTGACAGGCTTGTTGCGCCAGGTTTACGTGGCTGGCATGGCCGAAGCGCGCATTCTTCGCCGAGGCTATCCTCTCGTTACGATCCGTTTCTCCAAAATTCCGGGCATGAATCAAGTCCTCATCCCGGCCGGGGAATTCACGATGGGCTCCAACAAGGATAAGACAAAGTCGGCCAGCCCGGAGCACAAAGTCTATCTGGATGCCTACTGGATAGACCAGGTGGAAGTGACCAACGCCATGTATAAGTTGTGCTTCGAAGCGGGCAAATGCGTGCACACCGCGCGTTACGATACGTATCTCGATAACCCGGCTTATGCGGATTATCCCGTTCACTACATCACCTGGTTTGAGGCAGATGCGTATTGCGCCTGGGAGGGAGGCCGCCTGCCGACAGAAGCCGAATGGGAGAAAGCCGCACGTGGGACCTATAACCTTCTTTATCCTTGGGGCAACACAGCTCCGGAAGATTCGGTCTTGAACTACAACGGCAAGTATCAGGATGTCCGTCCGGCTTATGATTATTTTTCCGGCGAATCCCCATATGGACTTTTGAACATGGCAGGCAATGTGCAGGAATGGGTTGCAGACTGGTACAGCCCCGATTATTATTCCAACTCTCCTTATAAGAATCCAACCGGCCCTACTACCGGAACATTGAGAGTCTTACGCGGCGGCGCTTATTGGGATAGCGCCCTGCAAGTGGAGACGATTTATCGCTTCAAGCATGATCCCACTTCAGCCGGTGCGCAACGCGGCATCCGCTGCGTGCAGGCGGCTGGACAATAAATTCGGTCCGCAGTTCAACGTTTACAAACAAGAGGAAGGAGAGCTATGGAATCGATATGGAAATCCAGAAAAGTTGTGATCGTGGGCGCGGGAGCAGTTGGGTCTTCGTTTGCTTACGCGTTGGCGCAAAAAGGATTGGCAGATGAAATCTGTCTGCTCGATGCGAATCACGATTTTGCCTCAGGCCAGGTGCTTGATCTGGCACACGGCTTGCCCTACTACCCACCGGTGCAGATTCATGTCGGCAAGAAACGGGATTATGCCGATGCCAGTATCATCGTCATTACCGCGGGAGCAAAACAAAATCCGGGTGAGACGCGTTTGAATCTCTTGCAAAGAAACGTGGCTCTGATCGAATCCATCGTAGACGATGTCGTCAGCGAAAACTCGCAGGCGATTCTCGTAATCGTTTCGAATCCGGTGGATGTTTTGACTTACGTCGCGTTGAAGCGTTCGGGCTGGCCGAAGGGCCGCGTGATCGGATCGGGCACGGTGTTGGATAGCGCCCGTTTTCGCTATCTCATCAGCCAGCATTGCAACGTGGATGTTGGCAACGTGCACGCGTATATTTTGGGCGAACATGGTGACAGTGAGTTCGCGGCCTGGTCGATGACAAATGTAGCCGGTGTTCCAATGGATGAGTATTGCCCGATGTGTGGCGAGTGCGATGACTGGCCGGAACAAATGGCCAGGATTGCGCGTGAAGTAAAAGAATCTGCCTATCACATTATCAATTACAAAGGCGCCACGAATTACGCGATTGGCATGGCGCTCGTCCGCATTACCGGCGCGATCTTGCAAGATCAGCGCAGTGTGTTGACCGTTTCAACTTTACTGAATGGCGAATACGGCATTCGCGATGTCTGTTTGGGAATCCCATCGGTCTTGGGACAAAACGGCGTGGAAAGAATCGTCGAAGCACCGTTGATCGCGCAAGAACAGCAAGCACTCGAAAAATCTGCGCAAACACTGCAAAAAGCTTTACAAGATCTGCGCGCTTAATCATATTTTAGGAAGGCACTTTATGATCGATTTCCTTAGCGAAGCTCAAAAACTTTTTCCGTACACCCAATCCATGCGGCGCGACTTTCACATGCACCCGGAGCTTGGCTTTCGCGAAGTCCGCACGGCCGGAATCGTAGCCAAAGAACTCGAAGCACTCGGTCTTGAAGTCACCAAAGGCGTTGGCAAAACCGGCGTGGTCGCTTTATTGGAGAGCTCAAAGCCCGGGCCGACCGTTTTGCTTCGCTTCGATATGGACGCGCTCCCCATCGTGGAAGAAACCGGTGCGGAGTACGCTTCACAGAATCACGGTGTGATGCACGCTTGCGGACACGATGGACACACTGCGATTGGCTTGACTGTTGCCAGGATGCTTAACGCTCATCGCGACGAATTAACTGGTACCGTCAAATTTGTGTTTCAACCCTCCGAGGAAATGTCTGGTGAGGAAGGCCTTGGCGGCGCGGAAATGATGATCCGTGATGGCGTGCTGGATGATCCCAAACCGGATTACACGCTGGCCTTACATCTATGGAACGAACAGCCTGTGGGCTGGATCAACATCGCAGGCGGTCCGGTGATGGCCGGCGCGGAACAATTCTTTATTCGCATCATCGGCAAAGGCGGACATGGTGCCGCGCCTCATACCACGGTTGATCCGGTCGCGGCCGCGGCACAAGTGATCACTGCACTGCAGACCATTGTAGCGCGCAATATCAACCCAATGCATACCGCCGTGGTTAGCGTCACATCTATTCATGGTGGCACAGCGTTCAACGTGATTCCACAGGAAGTGACCCTCGAGGGGACGATCCGTACATTTGAATCAGGAGTTCGGGAGCGCGTCTTGAAACACTTCGATGAAATCGTACGCGGCGTAGCCAATGCCTTTGGCTGCCGAGTGGAGATGAATGTCAAACGCATCACACCAGCCGTGGTCAATAGTGAGAATATCGCTGAGCGCGTGCAAGACTCGGCGCGGCGTGTCTTCCCTGAATCCAACTTGGATACCGGCAATTACACCACCATGGGTGCAGAAGACATGGCCTTCATGCTCGAACGCGTACCGGGCTGCTTCTTCTTTGTCGGCTCAGCCAATCACGAAAAAGGATTGGATTACGGTCATCATCATCCCAAGTTTGATGTAGATGAAAGCGCTCTGCCGCGCGCAGCAGCGTTGATGGCAACCGCCGCCGCAGATATGTTGAAATAACAAAAACATCCCGGAAAATCCGGGATGTTTTTGCAAGGGCATAATGGCTAATCAGGTAAAATAGACTCGTGAAGAAAAAATGGTTTGCCTTGTTGGAAGTATTTGCTCTCGTGATTTTCGCGAGTGGCTGCGCGCCTGTCATCACTGCAACGCCCGTAGCGGTCACCGAAACGCCCACAGACTCCGGCGCGGAAAATTGTTATTTCAACTGGGCCAGCAAGAGTCTGCCTGATCTCTCGGCGCAAGTGCAGGACGCCATACGCCAGTTACAGCCGGAAGCCGAAGCCATCGCACAAGCCTACGGCGAAAACTGTACATATGAAGACGGCCATTCAACATTCTCCGCGATGGAAACCGACTTCATCGTTACGCTTCAGGTCAACGACCTGAAGAATGCAGATGACCTCGGCAATTGGATCAAACAGACGATGACCGTGCTCGACCGCTTCCCTCCCGACCAGACGCCTGGTCCACAGCCCGGGCAAGTGACTCTGCAATTCCAGTCTGGCAGCGATCAACTCAGCGTAGCGTTTTCCATATCGAATTATCAGAAGCTCTCCCCAAACTTAAGCAACGCCGAAATCTATCAGGCCCTCTCTTCCCATTAACCCATAATATAAAATTTACACCTCTTGACTTATCATCACCTTTATCATATACTTCATTTAGTAAAAACTAAACGCAGTATATGAGCCATGCCTAAAAATCTCAATCAAATCAAAAAAGATTTTGTCGAAGGGCTGAGCCAAATCAGCCGCTTTTGGGGCTTTCCAAAGGGAATGGGCGCCATCTTCGGCGTGATCTATCTTTCCGCTGCTCCCCTTTCATTGGACGAAGTGGTTGCACAAACCGGGCTCACCAAAGGCGCGGTCAGCACAGAAGTGCGCACCTTGGCGCGTATGGGACTCGTCCACCGCTCCACAAAGCTGGCAGATCGCAAAGATTATTACGAAGCGGAGACCGATTTCTATCAAGCCATCCGCTCAATTCTGAAGGAACGACAGAGCAGCGAGTTCGAACGCGCGGTGCGGTCAGTGCAGGAAACGCTGGATGAGCTGGAAGCAGGTTCAAAGTCCGCGAAAGACGCGGAATGGATATTCGTGCAGGAACGCGTCCAGGCCTTACAGGATTTCTTCGACGCGATCGATAGTCTCACTCGTGCAGTTACAAAGTTGGAAAGTTTAGGAATCAAAAACGTCCAAAAAATTTTAGGAGTGCTGAAATGAAAATCGCAGTGACGGGTGCCTTCAGTTATTCGGGCAAATACATTACCAGACGTTTATTGGCGCGCGGCGAAGAAGTCATCACGTTGACCAATCATCCAAACCGCGGCGATCCATTCGATGGAAAAGTCAAGGCCTATCCGTTGAACTTCAACGATGAGCGCGGTTTGGTCGAATCGTTGCGCGGCGTTGAGACGTTTTACAATACGTATTGGGTTCGCTTCGACAAAGGTGCGAACACGCAGCCCGCGGCCGTGGAAAATACGCGCAAGCTGGTATGCGCCGCGGCAGAAGCAGGTGTAAAACGGATTGTGCATATCAGTATTGCCAACCCATCCGCAGATTCGCATTTGCCGTATTATTGGGGCAAAGCGGCTAACGAAAAAGCAGTGATCGACTCGGGAATGAGTTACGCGATTTTGCGCCCCACAGTTTTATTCGGCAAAGAAGATATTTTAATCAACAACATAGCCTGGCTATTGCGACACTTTCCGTTTTTTGGATTGCCCGGTGATGGAAGCTATCGCCTTCAGCCGGTCTTTGTGGACGATTTAGCTGCGTTGGCCGTGGACGCGGGATACGCCAAAGAAAATATTTTGTGCGACGCGGTCGGGCCGGACATTTTCACCTTTCGCGAGATGGTGGAACTGATCGGAAAAACAATCGGCCATATACGACAGTTGATCCCAATTCATCCCAAACTGGCATTGGGTGCGGCGCAATTTATCAGCCTATTTGTTGGAGACGTATTGCTGACTCCTGAAGAAGTAGACGGCTTGATGGCCGACATACTTGTCTCGAAAGAACCACTGCGCGCCAAAACCCATCTTACAGATTGGCTGACAGAGAATAGAGAAACTGTCGGCGCACGTTACGCGTCCGAACTAAAACGGCACTATTCATAAATCAAAAGTCAATCGATGGAAACAATCCCCGCACAACGCGGGCTATCAATACAGCCATAATATTTCTTTCCCGCCCGCGGCCCATCGCGATGAATACGTAAGACCATCATCTTGCCACAAACTGGGCACATCGGAATCGAACTCGTCTCTTCGTTTTTCTGCACGCCGCCAGCCGACTTCATCTTGGTCAGCGCAATTTGAAACAAGTTCGCTAAATCTGAAACTTTATATTCGCTCGCCGATGGGACATGTACCAATGGGACGCCCGCGCTCAAAAACAAGTCTTCCATAAATTGATCGGCAGCGCGCGTCTCAGTTTTCGCAATCGGCTTGACCAACTCAATCCCGAAAGCAGGTTTCATATCACGCGGATCGCACAACAAAAAGTCAACGTGCTTGCGAAAGATCTTATTGAAGTAATGCACATTTTCATTGGGACGCACAATCAGAAAAATATCGTTCAGCGCCACCTTTGGGCAGATCACATAATGACCGCCAATCATCGCAGCCAAAGCGCGGTATAAGGCCAACTCAGTTGATGAGAGCAATTGCCCGCGCATCCGATATGGGAGGGAATCATTTGTGAGAGGCGAAACAGGTTTTAGGTTAGGCATGAACGGAATCTTAAAATATTATAGGGCAAGTGGATGCTCAAATCAACTCCCCATTTTGAATTTAACGACTCCGCAACAACTCCAGAATCTGAGACTTAAGCGCGGCATTACAGGCCATCGCCTCCCCGTGAGTGTGACCCTCTTCGCCGCGCCACGAACCAAAATATCCGCCCGCTTCGCGGAAGATAACCGGAAACGGCCCGCAATCCCAAATGTTCATTGCCGGGTCAAGCATGGCTTCAGCGCGACCCGTGGCAACTGCCAGATAACCATAGCAATCACTCCAACCGCGCAACATATATGCTGCGGATGAAAGCCGATCCCATAAATCGGAGTCACGTTTCGAAAAACCGTGATAAGAGGTGTAACAAATGCAGGCGCGTCCGAGCGAATCTACATCCGAAACGCGCGCACGTCGACCATTCCACCATGCGCCTTCACCATCTGCCGCACATAACATCTCATCCAAAGCCGGAAAATACGCCGCGCCGACGCGGATTACGCCTTCAACCTCAAGACCGATCAACACACCATATAACGGCACGCCGCGCATAAAAGATTTGGTGCCATCAATCGGGTCGATAATCCAACGATGAGATTTCCCCTCTCCAGCCGACTCGCCAAACTCCTCCCCTACAATCGCGTGACCGGGATAGCTCTTCTCGATCTCGCCGCGGATGAATTGCTCCGTGGCCCGATCCGCGGCCGTGACCGGTGTATCATCCGCTTTGAAATCAGGCCGAATCCCTGTATTGAAATAGCCGAGCGTGATTCGCCCGGCGCGATATGCAAGAGAGGTCGTGAAATCCAGATAAGAGGAAAGGTTCATAGTTCTGATTATAAATGGGGTCGATGTTGGAATGAATTGATTCTACGATTCATCAAACAAAAACGGGATTTTTCAGTATTCAAAAAAATCATACACATTTTCTAAGGTTTGTCCTATAATACGCATGTTATTTAGACAAATATTATCCAATTTTGTTGGCGGTTTTACATTTCGTAGCACAGGGAGAACCAAGTTCTAATGAAGCAGAAGAAAATTGGCAGGCGCCTGATAATCGCGGTTTGACAACATGAGGGGCAAATTGGCCGCCATATTACGGGAAATTCGAATCGGCAAAGAAGAATCAATCCACACCAATGCCTATGTCGAGGAGATAAAACCCGCCTCACGGACTGAATTGCAAAAACGGGATTTTCTGTGGATGCAGTTCAAGGCCCAATATCAACATTACTCACCTAATTTCCAAAAAGTACAATACCAAATCATTAAACAAGTTAGACAAATCATCGGCCACACGATCGTTGACCGGTTAAAAAATGCGATTCCTTTAATGGACAACGCATTATTGCCCGAATCATAAAGGACACAGCTTATGCCTCGCATACTTATTAATTTTCTCACACTGATGATCAAGGGCAAGCAAAAATCGAAATCATCATCACGCGTTGTTTCGATATTTCTCGCAGCAAATGCGTTAGCGGGATTAATCTTCACAGTGTTGCCGGTGCAAC
>DATKNJ010000073.1:0-5483 GCA_035541395.1 Anaerolineales bacterium | reverse complement strand
CATAGAATAAGACCATGGCGGAAATATTCCCGGAATCTTGCGCTGCTGTAATTAACGCTTGGGCGGCACCATACGAAAAGCCCATCACGCCGGGACCATCGCTTTCCGGCTTAGCTAGGTAGGCCTTAACGGGCTTTCCGTCGACGTCCAATGTCAGGTCTGTTTTTTGGATTGACATATTTTCTCCTTTACATACCAATAAGTTGGCGATTGTTTAGTCGCTACTATGCGTTGCCTTGCAGTGATGAATTAAGGAACTCAGACGTACGTTCCCAGGCCAGTTGCGCCGCGGCGGGATCGTATTCGGGGCGATCTTCTTCCATGAACCAATGAGCAGTCTTCGGGTAGAGATGAATCGTCACATCCACACCGGCAGCTTTCATGTTCTGTTCCATTTCCTTCACTTGCTCGAAAGGCACCCATTCATCCGTTTCAGCATAATGACCCAGCACTTTCGATTTCATTTTACTGAAATCCGTGCTCCAGCCGCCGTAAAACAAAACTGTCGCAGCCACATCTGGTTCGTTCGCAGCGGTGATCAAGGCCCAATCTGTGCCCATTGAAAAGCCCATGATGCCAATCGGCTTGCCCGTTCGCAGCGAGGCCAGATGATCTTTCGCGGCTTTGATCATGGCGCTCATGGCTTCAAAGTCGCCTTCCACTTCTCCTTGCAAAGTTTTGGCTTCGTCAATTGTGTTTCCAACGCGACCGTTGTAGTAATCCGGCGCGAGCACTGTGTATCCACTTTCCGCAAGTTGATCGCAAATTTGTTTGAAAAAAGTTTTGAGTCCCCACCATGACGGCAACAGCAAGATGCCCGCTTCGTTATTAGAAGGGGAGGTTAGATACGCGTTGAACGGTTTCCCGTTTGCATCCAATTTGATCTCGGATTTTTTAATGGACATGGATCTCTCCTTTTTGCGATAATAATAGAACAAATGTTTTGTGTCAAGACGAAAAATAAAGGCAATTCTTCATTGCCTTTTGGGATTTATAACCAACGCCTCACGCGGGACTTATAGCTGGTGTAAACATCCCTGAACTTATCCTCCAGATAGGTCTCTTCGTGTTGAATGACCAGCGCGCTCATCGACAAAATGAAAACCGGACTCAGAACGATTCCCCAATACGTTCCCAGCGCCAGCGGGAATCCGATTAGCGTGCAAAAGAATCCCAAATAAATCGGATTGCGCGTAAAACGATACGGCCCGTCTCGAACAACCATACTGACCGAGCCATGCGGACTGACGGTAGTATGTTTCTTGCGGAATTGATTGATTGCTGTAAAAGCTAATGCCAAACCTGCAACGACGAGTAAGATTCCAAACCAACTTACCCAAACCGGCATCACTTTTGGAAATGGCAATAACCAATTTAATAGAAAAGCCGCGATCACGTGAAGTAATGTTAAGACAGGTGGATGAATTCTCACTTGTGCGTGATCTATTGTGGATTCTGTCATGCCCAATTCTCCAACGTCTCTTTGACTTTCATCAGAAATGCATCCGCGCTGGCGCCGTCGAGAATGCGATGATCGAAGACGAACGATAAATAAACCATCGGTCGAATTGCGATAGCGTCATCGATCACGACCACGCGCTTCTGCATCGCACCGACGCCGAGGATTCCGCACTGCGGTTGATTGATGATCGGAAAGGCGAGCAGCGATCCACTAATGCCGTGGTTTGTTAAGGTAAAGGTTCCGCCGCGCACTTCGTCAGGTTGCAGCTTTTTGGCGCGGGCACGATTGGCGAGATCATTCACCGCGCGCGCAGTCGCCAGTAAAGATAAATTATCCGCGTTCTTGATCACCGGCACGATCAAGCCTTCCTCGCCGAGCGAGGTTGCCATGCCAACGTTGACATCCTTGTGAACGAGGATTCCTTCATCTATCCACGAGGAATTCGTCGCTGGATGCGCTTTCAATCCCGCAACAATGGCCGAAATAAAATATGCAGTGAAGGTGAGATTGATTCCATCGCGCGCAAAGATTTCTTTGTTGGCGGAACGATGTTTGACCACGCGTGACATATCTGCTTCCATCACGGTCAGAACATGCGGAGAAGTTTTCTGCGACAAAACCATGTGTTCGGCAATTTGTTTTCGAATCACAGTATGTTTGATGAGCGTTTCACGCGTTCCGGTGCTGGGTGTCACGTGTGACGTGGTCTGTGCGACGCTTCCTGATTCTCGATTCTCGACAAATGCCAATATATCGTTTTTGGTGATGCGGCCATTTAGTCCTGTGCCGGTCACTTGCGATAAATTTACAGAATGCTCCGCCGCGATCTTGGCGACAACGGGTGAAATGAATCCAATGTCGGTTTGTGGCTGGCGGCTGGGAGTTGTTGGTTGAGTCTCGGGTTTTAGCATTTCGATTTTTGCAACCGACATAGGTGTGTCTTCCACTTTCTCATTCACCGCGCCAATGACCGCGAGAAGCTGTCCCACTTTGGCGGGTTGGCCTTCCTGCATTTCGATTTTCAAGACCACGCCCGAAGCAGGCGCGGGGATTTCTGTATCCACTTTATCGGTGTTGACTTCGAGCAGCGGCTCCAATTCCTTGACCGAATCGCCGACGCTCTTCAACCACTTGATCACGGTAACTTCATCAACGCCTTCACCCAAACGCGGGACTAATACTTTTATCGCCATAAATTCTCCTTGTTTTCACCGCAGAGAGCACAAAGGAACACGAAGAAAGAACTTTGTGTCTCTTCGTGTCCTTCGTGGTTAAAGAATCTTTGGATATGCCGCCGGATCGACTTCGTTCATCATCTCATAAATTGCATCGAATACGGTCTCTGCATTTGGCTTGGACCAGTAATCTCCATCGCTGCCATACGCGGGGCGGTGGACAGTACCTGAGAGTGTGCGCGGTTCCGAGTCCAACCAGTAATAGCCGCCTTGCTTCTCGATCACTTCCTGCATCATATATGCCGACGTTCCGCCGGGCACATCTTCATCGAGAAATAAAACACGGGAAGTCTTCTTGAGCGACTCGAGAATCTTCCCATGGAGATCGAACGGCAGTAGCGATTGCACATCAACGATTTCAGCTTCAATACCAACTTGACTAAGCTTCTCCGTAGCGTCCATCGAAACGCGGCAACACGCGCCATAGGTGACAACGGTAACATCGCGTCCTTCACGAATCACCTCCGGAATACCAAGCGGGGTCGTCATCTCGCCGATGTTATCGGGTAAGCGTTCTTTCACGCGATAACCATTCAACACTTCTACAACTAATGCGGGTTCATCTGATTTCAAAAGTGTATTATAAAAACCCGCGGCGCGCGTCATGTCGCGCGGCACCAGCACGTGCATGCCGCGTACCAAATTCATGATTCCGGAAATCAACGAACCGGAATGCCAAATGCCTTCCAAGCGATGACCGCGCGTACGGACAATCACCGGCGCGGCTTGTCCGCCGACGGTGCGCCAATGCAACGTGGCCAAATCATCGGACATGGTTTGCAACGCGTACAGCAAATAATCCAAATATTGAATCTCACAAATTGGTCGCAGGCCGCGCATCGCCAGGCCAATCGCTTGCCCTAAAATCGTCGTCTCGCGAATGCCGGTATCGCTCACGCGCCACTCGCCGTATTTTTCCTGCATCCCTTTGAAGCCCTGATTCACATCTCCGAGCTTGCCCACATCTTCGCCGAACGCGACCAGACGCGGCTCACGCGCCAGCGCAGCATCGAACGCGGCGTTGATCACTTCAAAGCCCATCACAGTTGGTGAGTCTGCCGAATACACAGGCTTCACCTCTTCCACCTTCAACGCGCTGCCACTATGAATGTGCGAACCATAACGCGTCGCATTGATCGCGTCTTGTTCATTTTTCCATTGGGCTAGGATTTGTTTGGATGGATGATTCTCGTCGTGCAAGATTCGCAACGCTTCATGCGCCGCGGCGTGGATATCTCGCCTCAATGGCGCGGGGACAGCAGCCAGCCGTTCTTTGATGTCATTCAACTCGGACTCGTGCGACGAACTACCCGCGATCTCTTCGAGCATATCCATCACTTGACCGCGTTCCGCGAGGATCGGGTTGAGATAATCGTCCCACGCGGTTTTGCGGATCGACTCGACAGTTTCGTAGTCCTCTTTTTCAAACGCGGCCAACTCGGGGTCCGTGATGAGGCGGTTTTCGATCATCCAGGCGCGCATCTTGCGAATGCAATCGAATTCCTCTTCCCATTTCAATCGTTCCGGAGATTTGTATCGTTCATGCGAGCCGCTCGTGCTGTGGCCTTGCGGTTGAGTCAAATCGGTGACATGCACCAGCGCGGGGATGTGGTGCCCGCGCGCAACCTCGGTGGCTTTGCGATAGGTTTCGATCAGCATCGGATAATCCCAACCGCGGACTTGATAGAGATCGTAACCGCGTTCGCAATCTTCTTCCATGCAGTCATCGCGCTGAAAGCCTTTCAAAATGGCGTAGATATTTTCCTTCACCATTTGAAATTGATTCGGCACTGAGATGCCATAGCCATCATCATAGACGGTGATGACCGCGGGCGCTTGCAGCACACCGATGGCGTTGACCGATTCCCAGAAGATGCCCTCAGCTGTGGACGCGTTGCCGATGCTGGCAAATGTGACTTCATCGCCGTTGTGGGAAAAACGCTTGAATTCACGTAAGGGCGAATGCCCGTTCGCTTCTGCAAATTTACGATACAACACAGACGCATACGCGAGACCAACAGTACGCGGCATCTGCGCGGCAGTCGGAGAGACATCCGCCGCGGAATTGAACATATCGGTCTGCGCTTTCCACGCGCCGTTGGCATTGACGTAGCGCGAGGCGAAATGCGCGTTCATGGCGCGGCCGCCGGTATTCGGCTCGGACTCGAGATCGGCGTGCGCGTAAAGTTGTGCAAACATTTGCTGGAGACTCATCACGCCCAGCATGGCCATCCAGGTTTGATCGCGATAATAGCCTGAACGCCAGTCGCCTTTGCGGAAGGCGTGCGCGATGGCGATATTGGCCAGTTCCTTGCCATCGCCGAAAATCCCGAATTTGGCTTTGCCGCTCAGCACTTCCCGCCGACCAATCAGACTCGCCTGCCGAGACTGGTAGGCGAGTCGGTAATCGGATAGGATTTCTTCTCTCGAAAGGGGGAAGGAAGATGTAGCAGAACCCTTTTTCTGGGGCATGTACTCTCTCCTAATTTTGAGTAATTCGGTCTGATTATAACGGAAAAGATTATGGCACTGATGAATTTTTGTACATATCTATTGCTCTATCCCCAACCACTTCTTCGCGCTTTCCGCGTCTCCAAAGACCGCCACATTCGCCCCGCGATTCACGCCCACCGTTTCAGCGAAGCGGTTGATCTCATCTTTTCGATAAATCAAAGCCACTTGCGCCACGCCGCGAAAAGTATTCGCGCCCGCCACGCCCATCTGAAAGCGATCCATGATGCTGATTTTTCCGGGCATGTTGCTCAAGTCCACCAGCACTTTTGAGA
>DATKNJ010000072.1:0-4461 GCA_035541395.1 Anaerolineales bacterium | reverse complement strand
AGTTCATCAAATAACTTGATAATTGCATCTGCTGATTTTGAATCCAAATTGCCAGTCGGTTCATCTGCCACCAACAGCGGCGGATTACAAGCCAACGCGCGCGCTATCGCCGCCAATTGCTGCTGACCAGTGGAAACCAACACAGGCAGTTTATTTGCAAATTTCTCCAAGCCCACCATCTTCAATAATTCCAACGCACGCGCCGGGCGCTCGTCGAAATCATACATATCGGCGTAATCCATCGGCAGCATCACGTTTTCGAGCAAGGTCAGCATCGGCAGCAATTGGAAAAACTGGAACACGATTCCCAAATTGCGCCCGCGCCATTTGGAACGCTCGCTTTCACTGACATTGGTGTAAATATCTTTTTCGCTGATCACCACCTGGCCCGAAGTTGGATGATCGATGCCCGTGATCATGTTGAGCAGCGTGGATTTGCCGCTACCAGATTTCCCAACAATGGATACAAACTCACCACGTTGAATCGTCAGGTCGATGCTTTTAAGCACGGTGAATTCGCCCGCGGCGTTCTTGAACTTCTTGACGATGCTACGCATCTGAATCATCGGCGTGGACTCGGCAAATTTATCGGCGGACAATTTACGGGGCGAACGAGGCGGCGTCATTTCTTTCGCCTCTTTCCGGATCCGTTCGCTGGTCCCATTTCTTTGACGATCTCCCCATCTGCCAGAATCAAATGACGCGTGAAGCGCGGCGCGAGGGAATTATCATGCGTGACCATCACAATGGTCTTGCCTTGCTGCATCACAAGATGCTCAAAGACCTCAAAGATGTGATCGGCTGTGAGCGAATCGAGGCTGCCGGTTGGTTCGTCTGCCACCAAAATCGGCGGATCATTGGCAAGGGCACGCGCAATCGCTACGCGTTGCTGCTGGCCGCCGGAAATAAAAGCAGGCAATTTGTTGGCATGCTCTTCGAGTTCCACCATGCGCAAAAGTTCCATGGCGCGTTCGCGCGACTGCTTTGGGCGAAACAAGCCGCATAAATCCATCGGCAACGTGATGTTATCGATCAATGTGAGCATCGGCAACAACTGGAAGGATTGATAGACCACGCCCACGTTTCGGCCGCGCCATAATGCAATTGCGTCTTCATCAAGCTGATGAAGGGAAACCGAATCGCCATTGGTATGTACGGTCACTTCGCCCGAAGTGAGACGATCCACACCCGTAATCATATTTAATAAAGTGGACTTGCCTGCACCTGATTTCCCCACGATGCCGAGAAACTCGCCCGCCTTGATTTGTAAATCGATTCCTTTTAGCGCGTCGAATTCACCTGCTGCGGTGGAATAAACTTTGACCACCTGGCGCAGTTCGATAATCGTCGAATCGCTGGAAGTGTGAACGGACAACATGAAGATAGTCGAATAGCAGATTGCATTGAACGCACGTTTTTACTCGGGGTAAGTTTCATACCTATAAATTTTGACAAGCAAAAACGGTTGCGAAGGCAACCGTTCGTGTGACGTGCCGTACTCTTTTATTTTACCCCGACCTTTGGTTGTGACAGATTATATAAGCTAAGAGTTTGATTAGAAGAATCCGACCAACTAAAAATTATGAAAGGTCTCCCATCGGATGAATTCTCACAAAAAGCTTCTCTTGCGCAACGCGGTTAACATCTTCGACATTTGGATTATTGGATTCGACGCGGATTCCCATTGAACGTGCAGAGATCGGAATGTGTTGCACATAATTGATAAGTCTTTGTTCAACTTCCTTTTCATCCATCACGGCTTCAGCGAAAGCGCAGATGGTCTTGCCGTGCATCAACAGCGTTACCTCCGCGCCGCCGCGCAGATTACGCCACCAAGTGCGATCCCGACTCGAAAGCACCCATAAATCACCATCCTCACGAAAATATCCAACCGGCGTGGAATATTCCTTTCCGGTTTTTCGCCCTTTGAAATTGATCAGCAGCGTGTCCCCCAGTAAACCATTCAAAGGTGTATGCAGGAAAAATTTAACAAAATCATTTCCGTTCACGACGTTACTCCATACATTTGATCAGGCGCAAGAATCCCAGGAAAACGTTCCCGCAAATCCAGGCGCGCTTCATAACACAGGTGGCAAGCATCAGCATAAGCTGGTTTATGCGGCAAGTTGTATTCGGTGACCAATGCAGTTGGGCCGCCCGCGTTCAACAAACCGCAAATGGGATGAGTATCAGGATCATACTCATCGAGA
Organism: Anaerolineales bacterium; assembly: GCA_035541395.1. Classification (GTDB taxonomy): domain Bacteria; phylum Chloroflexota; class Anaerolineae; order Anaerolineales; family Villigracilaceae; genus JACPVF01. Next base: position 2,251 of record DATKNJ010000072.1, on the reverse strand, counting down.
ATCGCCTTCAATGGTTTTTGAAAAACATTTCCAATCGAGATGCCCTGACAGATATGAACATAACCGAGTGGATCGAGATGGATTCGTCCCGGGTCGCGCAAATTCTCGTGCAGACATGCGTTGAACGAATCCCAAGGATGTTTCGCCACGTGCGCGACCAATTTGCTGGCAGCCCGCCCGCGAAACATGACAGCGCTTTCTTCTTCGATCTGACCGCGCGTTTGAGGCGCGTCCACTTGTTCGGGCTGAGCGATGCTGATCATGCCGGTCGGAATCCCCAGCCACTTGGCAGCCACGACCGCGTTCTGCGCTTGCTCGCCGACACATTCTCCACAGTGGAATACGTCGCTGCTGAGAGTCAGGTCGGAGAGACGGCCCACAAACGGACGCAGCCATTCGGTCGCATCGGGAACCGAATTAGCCCAATAGGCGTTGGAAACAATCCCCACCGTGAATCCCATATCCGCGGCGAGATGGACTCCCTTCACTAAAATCGGATAGTACAGAAATGGTTCGCCGCCTTCGTAATAGACCGACTCCACGCCTGCTTCTTTGGCCTGCACAAGAACGTCTTCGAGTTGTACGACAGTGAGGGCACCAATTTGGCGCGGACTTCCCCACACAAAGCAATGATCGCACTCCAATGTGCATTGATAGGTCAACAGAATGTGAAGACCAGAAATTTTCATGTTTGCCTCCACAGCTTCTTCTTTAGGATAATAAAAACGCGCCGTGAAGTCATGGGTCAAAAATCACCTTCGGGCTATAATAAAGTAACACTTCGAGGAGAATATACATGCCCAACGTTCTTGTTTCCAACCATCCACTGATCGCCCACAAATTGACCCGCTTGCGCAATAAATATACCGAACCCAAGAAATTTCGCGAACTTGTGCGCGAGATCGCGGGACTGCTGGCCTACGAAGCCACCGCGGACCTGCTAACGGTCACCAAGTCAATTGAGACGCCGCTCGCTCAAATGAACGGCGCCGAACTACAAGAAAAGATCGGCCTCGTGCCGATTCTGCGCGCCGGATTGGGAATGGTGGAAGGATTCTGGGAATTGATGCCGAGCGCCGAAGTCTGGCACATCGGCTTGTATCGCGACGAGAAAACGCTCAAGCCCGTGCAGTATTACAACAAGTTGCCCGTTGAGCCGACTGTTTCCGTTTGTTTGATTCTCGACCCGATGTTGGCCACCGGAGGTTCTGCCACTGCCACTGCCGAAGTACTGAAAAAATGGGGCGTGAAGAAAATCAAATTTGTGGGGTTGATCGGCGCGCCGGAGGGAATCAAGGCCATGCAAAGCGCGCATCCGGATATTCCGATTCATCTCGCGGCGATCGATGATCACCTGAACGAACGCGCTTACATCGTACCCGGCTTGGGCGACGCAGGCGACCGTCAATTTGGAACCGGATAACAGATGGACCTCACAGGACTAAACGCGTTTATCGTGCGCGCCAAAGCCGCGACCTATGTTGGAAGCGGCGAGCATGTTTCTCCTTGTCGACTCGGCTCGCACGATTTGCGTTTTATAGACGACCAATGGGCTTATCATGATAGCTATTTCGGCGGCAGCGATTTCATCGGTGAAGAAGTGGTTTACTTCGCCGATCAACCGATTTGGGCCATGAACTATTATGGCCGAATCTTGCGCGACGATCTCATCAACGCCGAGCAAGCGGGTCATATGATCAAGGCCAGTCTTTCGCGCATGTATAAAGAAGGTCGTTTTTTGGATGGCTTTGAATATTCAGAAGGCGACTTCACGTACGTGGACTCAAGCGAAGGCAACGCAAATAATTTTCACGGCCGCGAGTTCATCCGCCGCGGAGATGAAGTGGCATATGAACTCGTGTATCACGGCGGACTGATCAAGAATTAATTCAAGAAAGGCAAGCAAATGATTCAAGTCGCGGTTCTCATTATCACATCCATCCTATTGATCGCAATCTCATGGAAATCGCTGCGCAAACCAAACTCACATGGTTTCTATCGCTTCTTTGTATGGGAAGCGATCGCGGCGCTGGTTGTTATCAATGCACCGGTTTGGTTTAAGAGTCCAGCGAGTTGGAATCAAATCATCAGTTGGATTCTGTTGATCGCCTGTTTCGTACCGCTCGGCTTCGGCGTTCAATCTTTACGTACACAAGGAAAACCTACTGAGCAAAGAGCAGGCGACTCGTCCTTGATGAGTTTTGAAAAGACAACTCAATTAGTAACCAGCGGTATCTATCATTACATTCGC
>DATKNJ010000071.1:0-6428 GCA_035541395.1 Anaerolineales bacterium | reverse complement strand
GATTTGGAAGCTGCAACAGCTTTGTTCAATACGGTTTTTGAATGGGCCAAAGCACGCGGACTGGATACGGCCATCGGACCAAAAGGAATGGGGCCTTTGGATGGCTACGGAATTCAGGTCCTTGGACAGGAGCACCGTCAGACGATGACGATGCTGACGTATAACTACGCGTATTATCAGCAGTTGGTCGAGGCACAGGGATTTGTCAAGGAAGTGGATTTCGTTTCGTGCTATTTGCCGGCGGATCAATTCCGGATTCCCGAACGCGTCGAGCGGATCGCCAAACGCGCCATGGAACGCGGTCATTTGTATGTCAAGCATTTCAAAAATAAAAAGGAACTGGTGCAGTGGTCGCCGCGCATCGGTGTGGCGTACAACAAAGCCTTTGTCCGTAACTGGGAATATTATCCGTTCACGCCGCGCGAAATTGACTTCGTGGTGGAAAACATCATGACTGTTGCCGATCACCGTTTGATCAAAGTGATCATGCACGATGATGAAATTGTCGGCTTTTTGTTTGCCTTTCACGATGTATCCGCGGCGTTGCAACGCGCCAAGGGAAGTTTGAATCCGGCCTCGCTGGTCGATTTACTGTTAGAAATGCGCCGCACCAATACGGTGTCTGTCAATGGCATGGGCATCTTGCCGGAGTTTCAAGGTCATGGCGGCAACGCGATTCTTTATTATGAAATGGGACAGACTCTGTTGTCTTTCAATCAGTTCCAGCACGTGGAAATGACTCAGGTGGCTGAAACTACCGAGCAGATGCGCGCCGACTTGAAGAACTTGAACGGCATAGAATATAAGAACAATCGCGTGTATCGGAAAAAACTGTAATAAATATTGCTTGTAGAATTCGAACGTATATAAGAAGTCGCAAAGAAGTATCTTCTTTGCGACTTTGTTTTATATCGGTCAGCGATTGGAGCGCACGGAAATTGCCTCGCCGTGAATCGTGACGTTCACGGCGCTGGTCATGGGGATTGTCTGGCTTTGGTCGCGTTTTTCGAGCGGCAGGATCACGTGAAAGTGACTGCCCGGAAAATGGATTTCATCATAGCCTGGGCTTTCGACCCAAATCCGTCCGCCGTGCGCTTCGATGATTCCTTTCGAGAGCGCCAGTCCCAAGCCGGAACCGCTGCCGCGGAAACGCGTCTTACTGGTGGAATGTTTTCCCAATTCGCCAGGCTGATAAAACTTGGTGAAGATGATCTCACGGTAGTTCGGGTCCACGCCGATGCCGGTATCACTGACGACAATCTCGATGCCTCCGCTTGGCAATTCCCCGCCATTCGGATCGAGCGCGCGGCCTGTGATCGTGATCTTGCCATCGTTAGGAGTGAATTTGATGGCATTGCTGACCAGGTGCTGAAAAACTTTCGGCAAACTTTTTGGATCGGCTTTGACCATCGGCAATGCGGGCAGGTCGATTGTGATGGATTGTTTGCGTTCGAAAAGTGTCTTGGTCTCGTTACTGCACAGCTCGCGGATCATTTCGCCTAATTCGATATTTTGCAAATTCAATTTCAGCGAGCGTGCGTCGATCTGGGTAATGTCGAACATCGAGTCCATGATTTGGTGGAGGCGTATCGTGCTTTCATGAATGCGTCCGATCACTTGCATGAAGTTGGAATCGAGATTCGAATCTTCCAGCAACATCTCCGTGTAGCCTTTGATGACTGTCAACGGCGTGCGCAGTTCGTGAGAGGCAATGCTGATGAAATCGGATTTGGTTTGATCGAGACGTTCCAAGTCGCGGTTGGACTTTTCCAAAGCGCGTCGCGCTGACCGTAATTCTGTGTTCAGCCGCATCAGGTTATCCACCAACCGCGCGTTTTCCAGTGCCACCGCGGTCTGGTTGGCGAGCGCGCTCAACGTGATAAGGTCATCTTCTGTGTAACGGTTGCCGCTCAACTTCGAGCCGATGGCTAGCATGCCGATCCATTTGCGTTTGCTGAAAATGGGAACGTACACTTCGCTCTCGAGGCGACGGAACCATTCGCGCTCGAGCGGCGACATTGGCCGATATATCGGGAGCAGGTCGAGGTCGTATTGAAGAAGCGGTCGTCCTTCCTTCATAAAATAGGAAGAAACTGGCCCTGAGTCATCCAATTGAATCGCGACGATCTGACGTTCCGATGCGCTGCGTACCGCGCGCAGACGATATGCAACACGTCCCTCGGCGTCGCGTTCAGTATCCACGAGGAAGAGAAAGCCGCGTTCCACCTTCATCGTTTCGAGAATGATACCAACGGCCACCGTGGCAAGGCGTTCCATCTCGAGAATATTGCTGATGCTTTCGCTGTATTCATGCAGAACGCGGCCGGGATCATATTGATCGGCATAAAGCCAACTATCCACTAATCGACGGACCGCGCTCAATAACGGCGTAAAGACCAATGCCAGAATCAGCGCAATGACCGCGCCGATTAATAACGGATTGAAATGAGGTGCGGCACGGAAGGCAGTTTGAGAAAACGAAAATCCCGCCACATAAAATCCAACGATCAGCAATGTGGTGATGAGATATACCAGTACGCGCCGCATGATTTGGCGCACGTCTGGAACGTTGTGCGTGAGGCCTGCATACGCGATCAGAATCGCGGCGGCCAACCGCAACGGATTGCCGGGCAGGCCAACATTGCCCAGCAACATCACATCGTTGACGAAGATCAGACAATAGGTAATGAGCCAATAAGTGAGACGGTTGCGCAGTAGAGGCTGGCGCGTTTGGCGTCGGGCGCGAATGGCGGTGACCAAACCGCCAAGGAGAAAGCCCAACCAACCTAGTAGCGACCAGGCCAATCCCAGTCGTTCGCGCGGCAGGAATAGTTTCCCGTTCGACCAGACGATCTCCGGCAAACTCTTGATGCTCAAGCTGATCAGAATTAATCCCAAAACCCACACACCCGAAGCAACTGCCCAACCCCACCAATAATCACGCTGCAAGAACATGTGAAGGATCAACGCGGCCAGCACGGCCAATGCCAGCACCGCGAACAGTTCTATGTTTTGAAAGAGTTCATTGCTGACGCCCGATAATTTTCCCACCCGCCAAAAGGCCTCGCCGACATCCAATGCCATTGCCAGCACGGCGTACGCGCTGACCAGCCCGGCCGTGGCTTCCTGTTCCGCGCTGCGTTGGAACGCGAAGATCAACACCGGCACATAAAGAGCCGCCAATACCAGCAAGCCAATCAACGTGACGAGTTGCGGATCAAGCGCGGGCATCGCGAGAAGTATACTCGAATTCAAAGATGGTATTATTGGAAAGATACACTTTTTTGTGAGGCCATCATGTTAATCTCTCGACGTGCTCGCCAAAAATATGACTTCGATGCCGATTTCTTCCGCGAAGATGGACAAGTACTGATCGCGGACTTTTCTGCGGCGCGGCGTTTTGCCGCACAACTGTCGGCGCATCGCGCGGACCCCGTGCCTGCTTCCGATATCAATGCAATGGTCCTCATCGACGAAGTTTTGCGTATCCTCATCCGCCAGTATGAAATGCAGAATCCCGGCCTGATGGCGCGCGCGCTGGGTTATCTTCAAGCCAGCATGAGTAGCAGCTTTGATGAAGTGTTGCTCAAGTTTGCAGATGAATTTCCATCGAACGCGGTCTATCGCGGCGAAACCTCGGCACAGGAGTATCTTGCTTCTTTCGCGGCAGATGGGAGGGCGGAAAGAGAGCATCGTATCGAAGAGTTGATGCTCATCCAAGTCTCGAATCAGAACCCCGCGATCGAGTCATACAGAGAATTGTTCGACGATGCGCCACTGAAAGTTGTCTCGTCTTATCAAAACGCTCTCTCACTTTTGGATCGCTTCTTTGCGCGCCAACCTGGTTTTGGCGCGGATGCAAGCGGCGGGGGAGAGTCTTTGTTCGATATGCTCACCGCACCTGCCAAGGCTTCGCCGTATTCGCTTGAAGGCCAGTTGCAATTCATTTTGGACCGTTGGGGATTCCTGCTTGGCGAGACCTTTGTCCTTCGCGTTCTGCGCGGCATGGACTTCGTGCGCGAAGAGGTGATGCGGCATGTGAACATTGGCAGTTTCGGCGGCTCCGCGCCGTTAATCGAATATCGCGGCGAACCTGAATACGAAAACTTCAGTCCGGATAAAGATTGGATGCCGCGCGTTGTTTTGATCGCAAAGAATACGTATGTTTGGCTGGAACAACTCTCGCGCAAACATCAGCGTTGGATCAAAACGCTCGATCAAATTCCCGATGAAGAATTGGATATTTTGGCTTCGCGCGGATTCACCGGCTTGTGGCTGATCGGTTTGTGGGAACGCTCGCGCGCCTCACAGCGAATCAAACAACGCATGGGGCAAGCGGACGCGGTCGCTTCGGCGTATTCGCTTCATTCATACGATATTGCGGATGATCTCGGCGGTTGGCCTGCATTGGAAAACTTGCGCGGGCGCGCCTGGGCGCGCGGTTTGCGCCTCGCTGCGGATATGGTTCCGAATCACATGGGCATCGACTCGACCTGGGTCATTGAACATCCCGATTGGTTCCTATCGCTCCCTGATTCGCCATATCCTTCTTATTCGTTCAGTTCCGAAAACCTTTCGGATGATGGGCGCGTGGGGATTTATCTGGAAGATCATTATTACGATAAAAGCGATGCCGCGGTGGTCTTTCAGCGCCGCGACCATTACACGGGCAATGTTCGTTATATTTATCATGGCAATGACGGTACTTCGTTTCCGTGGAACGATACCGCGCAACTCGATTATTCTAAAGCCGAAGTACGCGAAGCCGTCATTCAGACCATCTTGCATGTGGCGCGCAACTTCCCGATCATTCGCTTCGACGCCGCGATGACTCTGGCGAAGAAACATATTCAACGGCTGTGGTTCCCCGAACCCGGCGCGGGCGGTGCGATTCCGTCCCGGGCCGAGCACGGCATGACCAGGTCCGAGCTGGACGCGAAAATTCCAAACGAGTTCTGGCGCGATGTTGTGGATCGCGTTGCAACTGAAGTCCCCGATACGTTGTTGCTCGCTGAAGCTTTCTGGATGATGGAAGGTTATTTCGTCCGCACGCTCGGCATGCATCGCGTATATAACTCGGCGTTCATGCATATGCTGCGAGACGAGGATAACGCCAAGTACCGCCAACTGATCAAGAACACGCTCGAGTTCGATCCGCAAATTCTCAAGCGTTACGTAAACTTCATGAACAACCCGGATGAGAAAACTGCGGTCGAGCAATTTGGCAATGCCGATAAATATTTCGGCACATGTATCTTGATGGCTACGCTGCCCGGTTTGCCGATGTTCGGACACGGACAAGTGGAAGGCTTCCATGAAAAATATGGGATGGAATTTCGCATGCCGAAGATGGATGAGCAACCCGATGAGGGACTCATCCGCGGCCACGAGTGGAAAGTCTTCCCGCTCCTTCACCGCCGACACTTGTTCGCGGATGTCGAGAATTTCCTGCTCTATGATTTATACCGCGCCGACGGTCATGTGGACGAAAATGTAGTCGCTTATTCGAACTGCTTCGGCGATCCGCAATTAGGTGATGCGGGCCGCTCGCTGGTGATCTATCACAACAAATATGCTGAAACGCGCGGCTGGCTCAAAACCTCCGCCGCGTACGTTGACAAAGCGTCTGGTGATTTGCGCCAAAAATCCTTATGCGAAGGGCTTGGAATTCCTTACGAAGGTTTCGTGATTTTCAAGGATTACGTCACACATTTGGAATACATTCGTTCGTGCGAAGATTTGTGGTCCAAAGGTTTATACGTGGAACTCGGCGCGTACCAACATTACGTCTTCCTTGATTGGCGCTTTGTGGAAGATGAACGCTGGCAGATCGTTTACAACGCGTTGAACGGCGCGGGAGTCGAGTCCATGCAGGCGAAGTGGGATGAATTGGTTGGAGAAAAGAAAGAAGAAATTGTAGAGGAAGTAATAAAAGTAAAGAAACCGCGCAAGAAGGCGGAGAAGAAAGATGCAAAAACTAAAGAGACGAGTAAGAAGGCAACTACGAAAAAAGTCGCGGTGAAAAAGAGCGTGGCCAAAAGTAGCGTGAAGAAAACGACGCCGAAGAAATCGAATGTAAAAAAGACTTCGACTGCGAAAACAGTTAAAGGGCCGACAAAGAAATCAGCGGAGAAGGTTTCGTCTACACAGACGGCAGCTTCAAAAAAGAAGACTGTTAAGAAGTCAAGGAAAAAGTAATAGCCATGCGCGAATGACCAGCCTCAATTCAAAGAGTTGAGGCTGGTCATTCGCGCATGAATATTACTTTTTCCTTGACTTCTTAACAGTCTTCTTTTTTGAAGCTGCCGTCTATGTAGACGAAACCTTCTCCGCTGATTTCTTTGTCGGCCCTTTAACTGTTTTCGCAGTCGAAGTCTTTTTTACATTCGATCTCTTCGGCGTCGTTTTCTTCACACTACTATTGGCCA
>DATKNJ010000070.1:0-8367 GCA_035541395.1 Anaerolineales bacterium | reverse complement strand
TCTTTAAGATACACAGGCTGACCATCCGCGCCTATACCAAGCGGCTCCTTATCGAGATCGATATCCACCGTGCCTGCTAACGCGTACGCGACGACCAGCGGCGGCGAGGCCAAAAAATTGGCTTTGACAAGCGGATGTACGCGGCCCTCGAAATTGCGATTCCCAGAAAGGACCGCCGCGGCCACCAAGTCGCTGCCCGTCACCGCTTTGGAGACTTCTCCTGAAAGCGGCCCGCTATTGCCAATACAAGTTGTACAGCCATACGCCACAATGTTGAAGCCAAGCTTGGCAAGTGGTTCGATCAATTTGGCCCGCTCGAGGTATTCTGTCACGACACGCGAACCGGGCGCGAGGCTGGTCTTGACATAAGGCTTGACGCTCAAACCCTTCTCAATGGCTTTTTTCGCCAACAATCCCGCGCCGATCATCACAGATGGATTGGATGTGTTCGTGCAAGACGTGATCGCGGCAATCACCACCGCGCCATGCTTCATCTTCATCGAACTGCCGTTCGTGCCGAAAGTTGCTTCCGCTTTGACGGCTTCCGGCTTCAGTTCAAAGCCGCGATCTTTGACTGGCGCAGTCAACGCGTTCTCAAAGGTCTCTTTCAACTCAGTCATCGGCACGCGATCCTGCGGGCGTTTGGGTCCGGCCAGTGATGGCACAACAGCTCCGAGGTCCAGTTCGAGCGTATCCGTGAATTCAGGATCAGACGTAGATGAGTCGCGAAAGAGTCCCTGTGTGCGCATATATGCTTCAGTCCGTTCGATCACTTCCTGCGGGCGACCGGTCAACTTCATGTATCGCAACGTTTCCGCATCCACAGGGAAGTAGCCAACCGTCGCGCCGTATTCGGGCGCCATGTTGCCAATTGTTGCGCGGTCGGGCAGGGACATCGAGTCGAGGCCAGAGCCATAGAACTCGACAAACTTATCGACCACGCCTTTTTTGCGCAGCATCTGCGTGACTGTGAGCACGAGGTCGGTCGCGGTGACGCCATCGCGTAGCTTGCCATGCAGTTTGAAACCGATCACATCGGGTAGAAGCATGTCCATCGGCTGGCCGAGCATTACAGCTTCAGCTTCGATGCCACCAACGCCCCATCCCACTACACCGAGACCATTGACCATGGTGGTATGCGAATCGGTTCCCACCAATGTATCTGGAAAAGCCAACGCCTCTTTGCCATCTTGCTTGGTTCGTACCACTTCCGCGAGATACTCAAGATTCACTTGGTGCACAATGCCGGTCATCGGCGGGACAACGCGGAAGTTACTGAACGCTTTTTGTCCCCATTTGAGGAATTCATAGCGTTCCTTATTACGCAGGAATTCCATTTCAGTGTTGCGTTGCAGAGCATCTTGCGTTGCAAAGAAATCCACTTGAATGGAATGGTCAATCACCAAGTCCACCGGTACCAGCGGATTGATCTTCTTCGGATCGCCGCCGAGACGCGCTACAGCCGCGCGCATGGCAGCCAAATCCACCACGGCAGGCACGCCGGTGAAATCCTGCATGATGACGCGCGCCGGTAAAAACGGAATGCCGGGCCGCGCGCCATTTGGCTTCCAAGCCGCAATATTCTTCACATTTTCTTGCGTGATTTCTTTGTCATTGCATTGACGGAGGGCCGCCTCGAGCATGATGCGGATCGAAAACGGAAGCCGTTTGAGCTGCGTGAGACCTGCTTTTTCCAATGCGTCGAGACGATAAATCGTATAAGTCTTTTTCCCCGCTTTCAATGTACCGCGTGCCTTAAAGAAATCGTTCATGGCTAACTCCTTTGGTGGTGTAAATGAATCACCACAAAATCACAAAGAATATAAAGGAGCGCCTTTATTACCCTTTGGGTTCTTGTGGTGTGGCCTACAATTTTAACTCTTTTTTGAGACTGGCAACAAACTTACCGCGTTCAGCTTTGGGAAGAAACGCCGCCTGCCCCGCGGCCAGGATGCGCTCTTTGAGCGTATTCAATGGAAGACCCAATTTATCACAGGCGACGTAATACTCGCGGCTGAGCGTGATGCGCGAAACGCTGGGATCATCCGTATTGAGCGTGACGTTCAACCCGCGCTCGAGCATGGTCGCCAGTGGATGAGCGGTCAGCTGCGAGACGACTCCCGATTGATAATTACTGGTGATGCACACTTCAAATGTTGTGCCGCGTTCACGCGCCAACGTTGTGACCTTTTCATCCTCGAGCACGCGCACACCGTGACCAATGCGCTCCGCGCCGAAATCTTCAATGGCCTCGCGCACGTTTGCCGGGCCGCCCCATTCTCCCGCGTGAATCGTGGTGTGCAATCCGGCTTGGCGCGCCTCTTTGAAAATGCCAACGAACGGCGCGGCCGGAAACTCAGCTTCATTACCGGCCAAATCGAGCCCAAACATACCATTCTTGATATGCTCTGCTGCCAGCCACGCAACTTGTTCCGCCAAGTCGGTGCTTTCGTGGCGATTGACCGACGCGATCAGCCCTACTTTGATTTTGCTTTTTTTCGCAGCTTCCTGCGCGCTGGTGACCACCCAATCCATTACGTCGTGCAGAGGGAATCCTTCGGCACGGCTGAGCGCCACGGGCGTGAAGCGCAATTCGAGATAGCGAATATTATCTTTGGCGGCATCCTCCACCGCTTCCCGCGCGATGCGATGAATCACATCCGGCGAACGATAGAACAATCGCAACGTCTTGAACTTTTCGAGGAAGTTGCTGAACGTCAGCGGATCTTCATCCTGCACTTGCACAAGTCCGCTTAAATTCAACACACTGGCAGGAATCGTCAGGCCGTGCGAACGTGCCACTTCCAACATGGTCGTCAAACGCAAAGAGCCCTCCAAATGGCGATGAAGTTCCACCTTCGGGAGGGCAAAATAAATATTCAGCGGGGCAGTATCAGATTGAACCAAAGAGACCTCTAAGAAGGTTCACAATGAATAAATTTTTTCTGATCTTTTCAACGCTTCTCATCTCACGTTCGATCGTTCTTCCAAAGCAAAACCTAATGACGCCGTCGCTTGCGTTTCTTTCCCTCAGAGAGTGTCGCGTCATTTTCCTGTGAAGCAGTCGGCTCGGAACTTTCAGCAACTTCCATCGGCATGATCTCAATGCGCCGTGGCTGGATTGCGAACACGCGTCCGATCACTTGTCCGCGAATATCTTCAAGCAACTGACCAAACAGTTCGGAAGCACGGCTCTTATATTGTACCAGCGGATCACGTTGGGCATATGCTTCCAGACCGATGGACACGCGCAAAGCTTCCACCTTGGTTAGATAATCCACCCACAACTCGGTAATGGCGCTCAACAATAACTGACGTTGGACTTCATTGAGCACATAACGGCCGATCTCTTCGATCAACGTTTCCCGGTCATCCTCGCTGAGAGTTGCCACCGCGTCGTTCAGCCGTTCTTCACCGAAAGCATTCTTCGCGGCCGGACCGAAATCCGCCAAACGTTCAGCATTCGCGGCCAAACGCGTATATTCGCCTTGTCCCCAGGCAAATTGCAACGCTTCTTCCGCGTCTTCGAGATGCTCGAGTACATCCTCAACTACTTTTTCTGCTTGCGCGTTTCCAAGCATTTGCGCGGCCAGGAACCAATAACTAAAGCGGCTGAAGATTTGTTTCTCCTGCCGATGCGTCCGTGCATTGAAAACCGTGCGAGCTCCTTGTGCAAGCGAAATCAACAAGCGCAACTTGATTGTATCTTCGTCATCTTCCTGATCACCGCGCGGCAACAAAGATTGAATATCGCGGGCAATTTGTCCGTTTTCTCCGACCAATCGTTCGCGCTGGCGCTCAAGTGTGGCGCGCGAGGCCGCTAAAATCTTATCAGCCGCTTCATCCCAATCTGCAACCTGGAATTTTTCGCCCAGTGACTCTCCGAGACGATTCTCGATTCCCATCACGAGGCGAGAAGCATATAGCGCGGTCAACTGCGCACTGACTACATCCTGAATATCTTCTTTAACGCTGGCCGGATCTTCTCCCAGCATACGCATTTGTTCAGAAGAAAGCCTGAGAGGCATGCGCACGAGATTGGCAATCTCTTCGGCCATCTTCTGCGAACGCGGCGTTTCTTCCGCGTCGTGCAAACCTTCAAAGTACGCGTCCAACGCGTCTTCGCGTTCGGAGATTTGCGACTCAAGACTCTCGGCTGTTTTTTCCACCGAGACTTCAATGGCATGCATCGTATGAGTCTGTTCGGCTACTATGGCACGGCGCACAAGATCGCGGGCTGCAGTTGGCAAATCCTCTTTGGATGAATTGAGCTCCTCAAGCAACAGAGACAAGCCAAAACTTGGGAAAAGGCTGTCCTGTGACATGAATGGCGGCTGGACTTGATCCAGCCAGGCGATCAATTTCCACGGGCCTTCCTCATCTTCCAATCCAGCATGTACGCGCTTTTCGACTTCAGCGCGCAACATCTCCATCACATCCTCGTGCAAATCCTCTTTCACGAAAATGCGATCGCGCTGCGAATAAATTTGGGCGCGCTGGTTGTTGAGCACATCATCATATTCGAGCAAGTGTTTGCGCACATCAAAGTTGGCGCCCTCAACGCGATGCTGAGAGCCTTCGATAATGTTACCGACGAGTCGCACTTCGAGCGGCATCGAGTCGTCCACATGCAAACGTTCCATCATCGTGCTGACTTGCGAGCCGCCGAACAAACGCATCAGATCATCTTCGAGCGAAAGATAAAACCGCGACGAACCGGGATCACCCTGACGGGCCGCGCGACCGCGCAACTGGTTATCGATACGACGCGCCTCGTGGCGTTCCGAACCGATCACGTGCAAGCCGCCCAACTCTTTCACGCGTTCCATGTCTTCAAAATATTGAAGGAAGAGTTTGATCTCGGCTCCATAAATGCTGTATTCAGAAGGATCGATTTTCAGCAGCGCCTGACGACGTTCTTCGAGAGTCATGTCATACGGATCGGAATAACCCGCCCGCCTCAACACGCGATGGACAGCTGCCAGCACCTCTTCGGCCAGTTCGCCCCCGAGCTTGATATCCACGCCGCGGCCCGCCATGCTGGTGGCAATCGTCACCGCGCCGAACGCGCCCGCACCTGCGATAATCTGCGATTCTTCTGTATGCTTGCGCGCGTTCAATACCGCGTGTGGAACGCCGCCTTGCAAGATCGCTTTGAAGCGATCCTTGTATTGCGCGTCCAAACGAATCAAATCCAACAACACGTCGAGATTGCCCTCGTCTTCGGGATTGATGTTGGTCATCCCAAACGGCTGGATGAATTTGCGCATATCGTCCGGGCGAAGAGACTCTAAGGGTTCATTGAACGGAACAAGTTCCGGAATGAGGCGTCCGTCCTCTTCGCGATTGTTGGCTCGCAGCCATGCATCACGTACGAGGATTACTTGCATCAGCCGCCGAATCGGTTCAGCGCGCAGCCGCGCCGATAATCGCTCGGACGATTCGACCGATGTCGTACCAACCAGCATTGGCCGCCCCATGGCGTGATAACGGACGATCTCTTCCACGATCGCGCGCAGTTTCGTCTCGACCGTACGATAGATCACATCGGGATAATCTTTGCGGCGATATAAGACTTTGGCTCCGCTCCCGATCGCTTCGACCTCACTCGCCGCGTTGCTTCCGCTCAATGCATCTTTGGGAACGTAATACGTATACTGATAGCCTTCATCATCCTTGGCTTTTTGTTCGACCAATTGCGCGTCCGTGCGCAAAGCCTGATATTCAAGGTTGGTCGGAATCGGCGCGACTTCAAGCTCATAAATCTTGCTAAACTCTTCGGCTTCTGTCAACGCGGTACCGGTCATGCCTGCCAACTTTTTGTACATGCGGAAATAATTTTGTAACGTGATAGTCGCATACGTCACATTTTCCGGTTCGACCTTAACACTTTCTTTCGCTTCCACTGCTTGATGCAAACCATCGCTCCAACGGCGACCCGGCATGAGGCGGCCTGTGAACTCGTCCACGATTACAACCTTGCCGCCTTGCACAAGATAATCCTTATTCCGTTTGAAAAGATATTGTGCGCGCAAGGCTTGCTCCAGATAGCCAGTCAGACGCGCTTGTTCCGGAGTCACATCTTCGGGTCGATCGGGATCCAACAACTGCTGGCCGAGCATCTGTTCGACGTGTGCCATGCCCACTTCAGTCAACGAAACGTTGCGGTCCTTCTCATTGACTTCGTAATCTTCAGCCCGCAACTGCTTCACGATCTGCGCCATCTTGCCGTACCATTCCAAATCGCCGGAAGCCGGTCCGGAGATGATAAGTGGCGTGCGCGCTTCATCGATCAACACATTGTCCACTTCGTCGATGATGGCATAGTGATGTCCGCGCTGAACGCGATCACTGAGGCGCATGGTCATGTTGTCGCGCAGATAATCGAAACCAAACTCGGAGTTCGTTCCGTACGTAATGTCCGCTTTATATGCTTCTACGCGATCCACGAGCCGTAGATGATGTTGATCCTCATGCGGCGACTCACGTTCAAAATCCACAATAAAAGCCTTCTTGCCATTTTCAGTTGCAGCGGCCATTTGCAAGACGCCGACAGTCAATCCCAACAGATCGAAGATTGGCGCCATCCAACGCGCGTCACGCCGCGCCAAATAATCGTTGACCGTCACCAAGTGCACACCGCGTCCGGTCAGCGCGTTCAAATATAACGGTAAAGTGGCTACCAGCGTTTTGCCTTCGCCTGTGCGCATCTCGGCAATCTCACCGTTGTGCAGCACCGCGCCGCCAATCAACTGCACATCATAATGACGCAGACCGATGGTCCGCTTGGAGGCTTCACGCACCGCCGCGAACGCTTCCGACAGGATGCTATCCAACGCGTCCTGCTCCGCTTCGAATTGCTCCTCTTCCTCAAGCCCTTCCACATTTCCAATAAGTTCCGCGATCCGCGCCCGAAACTCATCTGTTTTGGCGCGCAGTTCCTCGTCAGACAGTTTCTCGAAATCGGCCTCCAGCGAATTGACCTGTTCGACCAACTCGCCCAGCCGCGCAACTGTCTTCTTGGTGGGATCTCCACTAAAGAGTTTTACGAAATTTTGTAGCATCTTGTCCCTTTCGGGCAAGATTATAACAGAGGGCTTTCATATAGAAAGCGCCTCTGTATTTGGTCACATTCATCAACTCATATTATGAAAAATAGAAATCGCCAGTCTGTTTGACTGGCGATTTCAAAAGAACACTACCCCCTTGGATCCCCCTCTGCGGCATTCCCCAAGAATCCAACTTGGCTTACAATTCCGCCCTCACAAATCCATAAAGAATATGAAAATTATTGTAAGCGGTTTCACAATAGCATCAAGAGATAGAGCTATGGGCATTTGTACTGTTTTTAGATTCAGGCTTGTATCACCGTAGGCTTTCTGATATGCTTGAAATAGACTAGAGAGGGAGTGTGTGAAATGTCCAAAAAAGTCCGTGTGACGATTCTGGAGGATCATCCGGGCATCATAGATGGTTATCGCTATCGGCTCGGCGCAAACTCAATCATCGAAATCACAAATGTCCTCACATATGGGGAACAACTCGAACCAACGCTCAAAGAAAGCCCGAGCGATGTTCTTTTACTCGACATCAATGTTCCAACTTCAGAAGATAACCAGAATCCGTATCCCATCTTGCATGTGATTCCCAAACTGCTCGAAACCTATCCCACTTTGCATATATTAGTCATCAGCATGTTTGCTGAAAAGGGAATCATAGGTGCTGTTTTGGAAAGTGGCGTCAATGGCTACATTCTCAAAGACGACCAGAAAGCCATCCCCGATTTAGCCAATATTGTTCTCTCGATCGCCAAAGGAGATATATACTTCAGCGAGAAAATCGAAAAGATCATCGATCCAAAGGGACCGGATGGAACGCTCTCACTAAGCAGGCGCCAAAAAGAAGTTCTATCGTTATGTGCAGCATATCCAGATGCCCTGACATCAGAATTAGGAAAAATGATGGGCATCGAACATTCGACCGTCCGCATTTTACTCTCGACCAGTTACATAAAACTTGGCGTTCGCACCCGCACGGCGGCAGTGATAAAAGCGCGCCAGTTGGGAGTCATCACTCCCTACGAACCAACCTTTCCTCGCTGATCAACGCGGCAGGACTTTTCTCACCTCTTCAAACAGACGCCGAACCGGCGTGATGATTTCCTCCAATAAGGTCTCCAACGCCTCACGCCGGACGAGAGGAATGCTCACCAAAATTTGGTGCGCAGCCTGATGCCTGCGCACGAGTTGATCCACGCAATAGCTGACGGCTCCGCAGTGGATCAAAATCCTTTGCGCCTCCTGCAAAGCGCCCTCCTCAGAAATATGTTGGCATAAATCCAAAAAGTGCGTTCGTCCCGGGTGATTC
>DATKNJ010000069.1:0-4350 GCA_035541395.1 Anaerolineales bacterium | reverse complement strand
GTGATTATGATGAGTCAGAATCGACAGGATACCAAAGACCGCGTGCGAAGTGAATTGGATTACCGCGTCAATCTGAAAGCAGAGTTGGAAATTGAAGAGATCATGCAACGAATGGGCAAACTCGAGGAAATGCTTTTGGAGCAAAACAATGACGAAGACAACCATGCGTGATTGATAAAAGTCTGCTCAATAAGAGTGCTATACTATTGTTTGTAACCACAAGGAGTAAATCTATGTCCACTTCATATCCACAACGTAAGTTGGGCCGCCGACCACCGAAGAACGCTCCAGCGTTAAGACTGGCTACTTTTCTCACCGGAATTATCCCCGACCATCCCACGTCGGAAGATTATCTGAACAAGCTCCAAAACTGGAAGATGCTTGGCAACGATCAATACGGCGATTGTGTGGCCGTTACATGGGCCAACACGCGACGCTTTGTCACAGCCTGGCTGTCCACAGAAGATTATCCGGGCATGGATCAGGTGATCGCGTTATATAAAACGCAGAATCCAAATTTCCCATCCCAAGACGATGGCATGGATATTCAAACCTGTCTTGAATATCTGCATAACACTGGCGGCCCGGACGGCGTGAAAGCGGTCGCGTTCGCAAAAGTGGATTACACCAACCTGGACGAAGTCAAAGCGGCTTTGGCTGTATTCGGCTCAGTGTGGCTTGGGGTCAATGTTCTAAAAGCAAACATGACCGAGTTCGATAATGGTCAACCATGGGATTACGTGCCCGGTTCCCCAGATGATGGCGGCCATAGCGTGATCAGCGGTGGATATTTGGGCGCTTCAACAGATGATGTCCGCTTTATCACCTGGGCGCAGGAGACTGGCTTTACCGATAATTTCTGGAACAAGCAAGTGGAAGAAGCTTGGGTCGTTATTTGGCCCGAGCATTTGGGAACGGTCGAATTCCAACAAGGTGTGAACTTGCAACAACTGGCTGCAGATTATAAAGAATTAACCGGCAGCGATCTTCCGCTTACGCCAACACCGTCGAACCCAACACCACAGCCAACTCCCACTCCATCGTCGCCGGGCTGTCTTGCAGGTTTATGGAATAAAATCTTAGGTTTGTTCCAATAAAGAAAATAAAGCCAGGACTCATTATGTCCTGGCTTTATTATTTGGTAAGTGAGCCAAAAGGAGGTTTGCGTGCTTACACAAAAAACACCGGGCGGGTCATTATATCCATATTATTACAAAGGCGGCGAATTGACCGGCCTGCATTACGGAAGCTTCTTTGATGATGAAGCTGGCCTGCTGGCGCTGATGAAAGCAGAAGAGGAATTTATTCTTATTGCGAATCAACACTTGCCGCTTTGGATCGATTTTTACGAAACAAAGCTGACAGACAAAATCCTAATCGAATTTTCCAAAAGCATGAATCGCATAAGTAAGCACATTACGAAACTGGCTTTGGTCGGCTGTTCGGCTAGAGATAGATGGAGAGTTCGTCACTTAATGAAGAAACTCGATATCGAGCTTCCAATGCCTCTCAAATTTTTCAATGATCCCGAAGAAGCAAAGACCTGGCTGGTCAGTGAAAGAGGCTGAACAAGTCGTTTAATATTTTTCTTTCAACTTTCCTGGCAAAGCGATTTGCCCCTCTGACTGTTCGCCCAACATGGAAAGAGTCTCTGGTTTGTTGCCTGCCAACCAGGCTGTATATGCTGCCGCAAGCGTATCCAACACTTTGGCCGGATAGATCATCTCATTTGGCAGAATCCCCTTCAACATTTTATAACGCGTAATTTCTTCGAAGAATTCCATCGGGTCTTTGATTCGCAGACCGCGTTCGTACAGAATCAACTGTCGCTGCAGGCGGCCTTCCAAAGTCAGTTTGGGAAGCGGACTCTGTTCGAGCAGAACGCAGAAGCAGGCATGTGGATGAGTCTCCAGCCACTGGCACGACGCGTCCTGTGCGGGGAATGGTTTGAATCCCATTTTAGACAGGTGCGCATACAACTTGAATCCCGCCTGCATCCACGCTGGACAGAGTTCCTTGCGAGGCGGTGTTCCCGTCACCACGATGCCATGCTCAAACAATTCATATTCAGCCACACGCATTTCGACGCCGCGCGCTTGCCGCAGAATCGGCGTCAGGCTTTGCTTTTCCAATTGCTTGCGGACCAGCCCTCGGTTCACGTGTGACGGCGAATTGACCGCCACCAAAGCGGCGTTTTGCGCGCCGAGGAAGGCGGTCAAATCATCCAATTCACTGTCGGCTAACGCGATCAGATTCAAGTCGCGGTCGAGCGCCGCGTAAGAAAACGACTTTCGGCGCGGATTGGGATCAATGCCAATGAAAACCGAGTCTGTAAAAAGCATAGTAAGATTGACAGCATCAGTGTAGCCGAAAAAGAAAACTTATGCAACCATTAGAACGCCGTATCTTCTTCATTTTAGTTTTGGTGGCAGGCCTGGCGTGGATTGGCATTAGCGCCGATTCTTCAGGTACACAAACCAAAAGTGTGGCCGCGCCGCAAGTGGGATTCCTCGCACCGGACTTCACCTTGAAAACACCATCGGGCGAATCGTTCACACTGTCTGCTCAGCGCGGCCATCCGGTCATCGTCAACTTGTGGGCTACGTGGTGCCCGCCTTGCCGCGCTGAAATGCCCACCATCCAAAAAGTATATGACGAATACAAGGATCAGGGATTGGTTGTGCTGGGGATCAACGCCACCAATCAGGATAACGCACTCGCCATCGCGCCGTTCATCGATCAATATCATCTCACCTTTCCGATTCTGTTGGATGAAACCGGCGCAGTCTCGCAGAATTACCAGCTGCGTTCGTTGCCCTCCAGTTACTTCATCGGCCGCGATGGCGTGGTTCGCGATGCTGTGATCGGCGGTCCGATGCCCGAAGCGTTGCTGCGCGCACATATCGAGGAGCTGCTCAAATAATGCTGGCTTTGTTTCGTAATTTCTTCGCGCCGCCGAGAGACTTAATTCTGGTTGTGCTGGCGGCCTGGCTCGGCTTGAGCTTATCCGAACGACGCGCGACGCGTTACAACTTGAATAAAGATGCTATCGATAATCTTATTCTCTTCGGCTTTGTTGCCTATGTTATGGGCGGACGAGTCTTTTATGCGCTTGAGCATCTCCCGGATTTTGCGCAAAGCCCGCTCAGTCTGGATTCGTTCAGCATTGATCTCTTCGATCCCATCGGCGCGCTGGCTGCCGCGCTGATCGTGGTATTCGTTTTTGGCCCTCGTGCGAATCTTCCGTTTTGGCGAACGCTGGATACACTGACTCCGTTTTTCGCCGTACTTGCCATTGGAATGAGTTTGAGTCACATCGCCGAAAATCGAATCTTCGGAACGCCGACGAATGTGCCGTGGGGAATTTACACGCTTGACCAAACGCGGCATCCAATTCAAATCTATGAACTTCTTGCCTCACTCCTGATCTTTGGTCTGCTCTGGCTCCCCAACCTTGACTCGAGTCCCGGCTCTCTCTTCCTCACCTTCACCGCACTGACGGCTGCCGCGCAACTTTTCTTCGAGGCCTTCCACGGCGACAGCACATTGGTCTTCGGTGACTTCCGCTTGAATCAAATCCTGGCGTGGATTGTTTTGGCTACGGCGTTTGTTCTGTATGAATGGCTTCGTACAATTCATGAGCAAGAATCAAACGTCCTAGACCGTTCAACACCAAGACAATAAACATTGCCATCAAAAGCTTTACTAACAAGAAGCACGACAACATTAAATTGGATTGGCAAGCCGATCAGTGAAGGTGGAGTTACTGAGCGTCGCTTTAACCTTAAGCGTAGTACAGGCATAATTCCAGGCATTTTGTGGACTCCCACTCAACAGGAGCAGCCGGTTCCGCTCGTGCTGATGGGTCACGGCGGGAGCAGTCACAAGCGCGGCGACCGACAACTGCTGCTTGCCCAACGTTTTTCAAAGATGTACCAAGTAGCAACCGTAGCTATTGACGGCCCATTTCACGGCGACCGCGTATCCGCACCACTTGAGCCCTACCAGTACCAAGAGAAGATGTCCGCAATCGGCATTGATAAAGCCATCGATAGCATGATTGACGATTGGCGTGCTACGTTGGATGTCTTCAGCCAACTCGATGCTATCAATGCCGACCGCATTGCCTATATTGGCCTATCCATGAGCACGCGATTCGGGCTCCCATTTGTAGCTGCTGTTGGCAATCTTTTGCGCTGTGCCGTACTCGGTAAGAATGGTATGCGCGCGCCTGCGAAACTGAACATGGCTTCTCGATTTACCCGCGACGCACCCAAAGTCAAAGTGCCGATTCTCTTCCACACACAGTGGGACGATGAGCTATTTCCACGCGAGGGACAGTTTGAGTTA
>DATKNJ010000068.1:0-3602 GCA_035541395.1 Anaerolineales bacterium | reverse complement strand
TGGCGTGAACGTTATTGCTCGTTCTCTCCAACTCAAACCGGGTGATGAGGTTTTAACCACCGATCATGAATATGGTGCCTGTGATTACACATGGGAATTCATTTGTGGAAAAACAGGTGCAAAATATATCCATCAACCGATTTCGCTGCCGGTTCATTCGCAGGATGAAATCGCGGAACAATTTTGGTTGGGTGTCACGCCGCGCACGAAGGCCATCTACCTCAGTCACATCACATCTTCCACGGCCTTGCGTTTGCCGGTGGAGCAGATTTGTCGTCGAGCGCGTGAAGCGGGCATCTTTTCCGTTGTGGATGCCGCGCATGCCCCAGGGCAGATTCCACTTGATTTGAGTGCCCTTGGCGCGGATGTGGTTTTTGGAAACTGTCACAAGTGGATGATGGCTCCCAAGGGCGCCGCCTTTCTTTACGTCCGGCGTGAGGCGCAGGCTTTGATTCAGCCATTGGTCGTCAGTTGGGGCTATCACGCGACTCCTGAATTGACGACCGGCTCGCAGTTTATAGATTTTCTTCAGTGGACGGGGACGAAAGATCCAACAGCCGCGTTGGCTGTGCCGGACGCGATTCGGTTTATGGTCGATCATCGCTGGGATGAAGTTCGCGAGAGTTGTCATGCTTTGTTGCGCGATGCTATTCGACAAATTTGCGAGTTGACGAATCTCGATCCGCTGTACTCGCTGGATTCGGATTTTTATATTCAAATGGGAATTGCACCGTTGCCGAGGTTGAAGAGCGCCTCTGTTTTGAAGTCCCGGCTCTATGATGAATACAAGATCGAAATTCCAATCACGGAATGGAATGGGCGGCACTTCATTCGTATTTCGATTCAAGGCTATAACACGTCTGAAGATGTGGATATTTTGGTTCGCGCTTTGCGCGACCTGCTCCCTCAAGTTACAGCATAAGACAGAATGACCGCCTCAAGCGGAGGGTGAGTTGCCTCCGTTTTTTCGCGTCGGCTCAACTAAAAGCGGATGTGGCTGTCTCGCGCAAATTTACCGGCCGCTTATCGAACGGGGATTTCACACATGAGTTTTGTCACCCTTTACAATTGAAGGTCTTGGTTGTATATTCTACTCGTTTTACGAGTAAATATTCGTAAAACGAGTAGATATTCATGTTTCCGGGATCGATTGCCGATGCTTGGATTTTTTGGAAATAGACGATGCCAAACACAGGAACAAAACTGAAACAGGTCCTGACAAGGCGTAAAAGGCAGATTCAGCGCAAGAAGGACGAGATTTTGCTGGCCTCCACGCGCGTCTTTGCTGCCAAAGGTTTTTCTGCCACAACAACCCGTGATATTGCCAACGAAGCGGATATGGGTGAGAGTACGTTATATAACTATTTCACCAGTAAACGCGAGATCATGCTGGCTCTTCTAAATCAATATGGGCAACTGTTCGATGCAGATTTTCAAGAGGCCAGTACACTCGCCAGCCCCGAAGCTTTTGTCGATCTGATTGACCGGACGATTGAGCTTTTCACCTCGCGCGCCACCTTTATGCGCGCTCTGATTGGCGAAGCCTGGATCGATGATGACATTCTCGAAAATTATGTCATGGCCCGTTTGCGACAGATTTATGACGTCCTGATGGAATTCTTTTCCAGGGAAATTAAATCGGGCGTGTTTCGACCGGTTGATCCACAGTTGGTTTCTCGTTTTGCGATGGGAATGTTCTTTTCGTTGGTGATACCTGTCGTACGCGGCGCTGAACCAACGCCAACACCCGAAGCTCGCCGGGCGTTGGCGGAAGCCATGGTATCCGTATTGATCGAAGGGATTCATTCTCCTGCACACCGTTAATTTCTGAAGAAAATTTTGTTTTTTGGAATCAATCGAAATATGTTTAAGCGGATTGGGGCGATCACCCAAAAAGAATTTATTATGCTGGCGCGTGATCGGGGAACATTAACGCTTGTTTTACTTATTCCATTAATTCAATTGCTGCTTTTTGCTTATGCCATTCACATGGATGTGAAAAACATCCCGATGGTTGTGGCAGATCAAAGCTTGGATGTTGATAGCCGTTCATATTTGGGTGAATTGGTTCAATCCGGTTACTTCGACATTGTCTCAACTGTCCAGGATGAATCTCAAATTGTTGCGGCGATCGACCGCGGTGATGCACGCATCGGTGTTCTCATACCGCCTCATTTTTCTTCCGACATAGATCAAGGCAGGGCTCGCGTTCTTTTTCTTGTGGATGGCTCCGATCCATTCACGACTCAATCGGCTTACAACACGGCCAACGCAATTGCCCAGCATTATACGATTCAACTGGTTGTGAACAGGCTCAGCGTTTCTTCCGGCTCTACTGTTAGCGCGTTGTTGTCTCCTCTCACAGTTCATCTCCAAATTTTGTACAACCCGGATGTGCAGGATCTCTGGTTTTTGGTTCCCGGGTTGATCGCCATGCTGCTGCAAACCCAAACTATTACACTGACAGCTCTGGCAGTTGTCCGCGAGCGCGAAGTTGGGACCATTGAGCAGATCCTGGTCACGCCCATCCGCCCAATTGAATTGATGTTGGGCAAGACCATCCCGAATCTTTTGATTGCCATCATTAACATGCTGACGATTGTTGTTGTGAGCAATAAGGTGTTTCAAGTTCCAATCAAAGGAAATTTCCTGCTGTTTGCTTGTCTCACGATTATCTATATTTTCTCCGGCCTCGGCTTGGGATTGCTGATTTCCTCGTTTTCCCAGAATCAGCGCCAGGCGCAGCAATTGACTTCCATGATCACGTTCATCGGTCAGGTCGTAGGCGGTTTTGTGTTTCCTCGATATGCGATGCCAGTCGTTCTGCAGTGGATTAGCAATTTCTTCCCGCTCACGTATTTCATTCCCATTTCGCGCGGCATCTTCATGAAAGGGATTGGAATGCAATTCCTAACGGGTCAGGTGGTTGCGCTTAGTTTCTATGTCGCGGTCATCGTGTTTTTGGCGGCGCGCTCGTTCCGACAAAGGTTGGATTGATGAATTCCTCTGTTTATCGCAGGTGGTTGCGCATTAGCGCTCTGATTATCAAAGAGACGACACAACTTTTGCGCGACCGTCGCACATTGATGATGATCTTTGGATTACCTTTGATCGAATTGTTCTTGTTCGGGTATGCGGTTTCGCTGACTGTCTATCACATTCCCACTGCGGTGGTCGACCAAAGCCAAAGCAAAGAAAGCCGTGACTTCATTCAGGCTCTGGTCAATTCGCAATATTTTGATGTGACTCAGGTTCTGCAAAATCAGAATCAAATCATGCAGCAAATTGATGCTGGGCAGGTAAAAGCTGGCATCGTTATCCTGCCTGCGTTTGCATCTGACATCGAGAGCGGGAATGCCAATGTTTTGATCTTGTTGGATGGCGCCGACTCTTTCAGCGTCCAATCCGGGTACAGCGCTGCGAGCATTATCGCCCAGAATTATTCCATCCAATTAACTGTTGAAAAAGTTCAACAGGCGGGTGTAGCTGCCGGGCCTCTTCGACAGGCCCTTTCTATGCCGATCACTACCTCGATTCAAGTACTCTACAACCCGGACTTGCGAGATTTGTGGTTTATCTTACCGGCCATCGTCGGCATGATT
>DATKNJ010000067.1:0-3887 GCA_035541395.1 Anaerolineales bacterium | reverse complement strand
TGGCTTACTTCAGCTTTCTAAAATCTCCACTGCGCACAGTCACATTGATCGAGTCAAGATGTTCGAGCAAAGCTTGCGCGTACTTGCGACTGGTTTTGAAAAGGTCGCGCACTTCGGCCAATGTGATCTGTCCGTTTTTTTGAATTGTTTGTTTGATCTTCATCACGATTGAATCATAATCCTGTTTTCGGAAAACGACCTCGGCCGAAACTTCAATTAATTTCTCTAACTCCAACAGTGCGTTGAAGATTTCTTCGCCGACTTCTGCCTGGCATTCTTTGACGCTCGGCGGCGCAAACGGACTCCGTTCAAACTTGCGCATCAATTCATCGACCTTTAGCTGCTGGCCGTGATTGAACTCGGTCCTATGCCCGGGCCGCGCAAGACTCTTCGTTCCGCTCACCATGATGCTTCCCTGATTGATGAGTTTTGTTGTGAACACGTTGAATTCGCGTGTTGGAAGATTGAGCCGACTCTTAAGTTCTTCGCGCGGGATTCCGCGCCGCAAAGGAAAGTTTTGGTGATAGGCCTCGATGATCTTCAGGGTTTCATCGCGCATCGAATCAAAATGCAAAGAAGCCATGATGAGCAAATCACTTGCGATGGTCGGTTGGCCCTCCTCCAACAAAATCAGTTTTCCATTTTTCAGCAATTCTTTCAATGCAGTTGTTGCTTTTTCCGATTCGAGCCGCGAACGTGTTGTGATCTCTTTGATGGACGCAGCTCGAACTGTCAGTGCGGCCTCGAACAAAATATCCGCGGGCGAACCTTGTGAGAGCGACTCCAGTGAATTCAACACATATTCGTCAAAACGCTTATGGCGTTCTTTGGGATGTGGTTCCACAACTGCGCCGCCGCCGATTGTTTCTCCCGGCGAGGGACGACGCAGGATGTAACGGTCACCGCGCACGGCTACAACCGGTTCACGCAATTCAAGTTGAATCCAGGCTTCTTGCCCGGGCGCGAGCTCTTCTGCATCGAGCAAACGCAAAGTCGCGATGGTTTCGCTCGCGCCGATAAAGAACTTGACTTCGCTATTATGTTTGATGGAAGATGATAAATCTTTCAGCAGGCGAAAGCGCGCGTCCAAACGGCGAGTGGCTTGATATTGTTCTGGATGAGCCAGCACATCGCCGCGTTGAATCTGCTCAACGTTTATGCCGGAGATATTGACTGCAGTGCGAGAGCCGGGCAGCGCGCGTTCTTCTTTCTTCTTGTGTGTTTGCAGCCCGCGCACGCGGCCGCGGAGTCGGCTTGGCAGAATCTCTATTTCGTCTCCGGCTGAGAGAGTGCCATCGCTGAGCGTGCCTGTGACAACAGTTCCGAATCCGCTCATGCTGAATACGCGGTCAATTGGCAGGCGCGGTCGACCAAGATCAGTGCGCGCGGTTTTTGTTTCGAGGATATTGCTGAGTGTTGATAAAAGCTGATCGAGGCCGGTTTTGTTTTTGGCGGAAACCCGCACGAGCGGCGCGTCTTTCATAACGGTATTTGCTACAGCGGCGCGGACATCATTTTCAACGAGATCAAGCCAGGTCGAGTCTGGAGCGAGATCGATTTTAGTCAAAACAATGATACCCGCGGGAATTTGTAGCAAATCCAGAATGGCGAGATGTTCTTTGGTCTGCGGCATCACACCCTCGTCAGCCGCGATGACCAATAAGGCCGCGTCGATTCCGCCCACGCCCGCCAGCATGTTTTCGATGAAGTCGCGGTGACCGGGCACATCCACAATCCCAATTTCTTCGCCATTTGGCAAAGTCATCCAACCGAAGCCGAGTTCGATGGTCATCTCGCGCTCCTGCTCTTCTTTTAAGCGATCGGGATGTGTGCCTGTGAGCGCGGCGATAAGCGTGGACTTGCCGTGATCAACGTGCCCGGCAGTGCCGATGATGTGCATGACTTATTTAGCGGTTCGTGCGGCTTTGGTTTTCTTGGTGTGGCCCATGATGCGCTCGTAAGCGGTCATCCATTCATGGGCGATGTTCATGATTTCCTGAAGTTGTTTTTCGGTGGTGTCTGTGGTCTGGTGTAGCAGATCTTGCAAAACTTGCGCGGAATCGTCCAGGGAGGTGGTGCGTTCCTCGAGACGTTCGATATCTTTTCGCAGGTCGCGCAGCGACTCGTCTTGTGAGAGCGAGTAACCTGTCCAGCGTTTCTGATCGTCCGCTTTGAATGTGACCCATTCCTGTCGCAGACGATCTTCGGCCAACCGCTGCATCTCGGAGATTTCACTGATGCGTCGTTCAAGCTTGGTGTTCAGTTCTGTATATGTTTCTTGCGCTTTTTTGGCAGCGCGCAGGGTCTCATCGAGGTTGGCGATTTGAGTATCGAGGGTCTGTGCTTGTTGTTTGAACTCATCGAATTTTTCGCGCCAATCTTTCAGGACGCGGTCACGGTCCACCTGCGCCATGGCTTGCTGCTCTAAAAAGGTCGTTTGCGCTGTCTTTCGGTCGAGTTCGGAGGCGAGCAGTTCACTGACGCGGTTTTCAAGATTGCGAACACTGTCTGAATTCACTTCCACTTTAGAACGCGCTTCGTCAATGCGTTTGCGAAGAGCGGTAAGTTCGCCTTGTAAATCAGCCACGCGTTTCACATCCTGACGACGGTTTTCATCCAGGACTTGTTGTGTATTCTTGAGTTCATCATACACGCGCGCTACATCATCGATTTTGGGTGGAAGTTCACTGATGGCGTCATTGAGACGCAATTGCTCTGTGGCGCGAATCTTCAACTCGCGTTTGATGTCTGTCAGGTCGGTCGCTTTCTTCAACTTGGCCAATTCGTCTTGAAGTGCCTTAATCTCCTCGGCATATCGCTTGGTTGCTTCACTCTCGCGGCGCTGATATTTTTTTTCCAACTCATCGATTAACTTTGTAAAGTCGTCGCGCTGTTTGGCGAGCAGTTCATTGAACTGGTTCAGGCGAGCCGCGGAAGAGGAGACTTCTGAAATATCTTTATTCAACCCTTTGATTTGTTTCGCGACCGCATTCGCTGTTGTATCTGCTGATTTAATGCGTTCTTCCATTCCCGAAATGGCTGCTTTGTTTTTGCGTTGTTCGGCATCCAGCCATTCGAGTCGTTTTACAATTTGTTCAAATTCCATGGTTCCTCCAGGGAGGGAATTCCAAAGATTATAGCACGTGGCTATTGTCCGAGATGCGTAAAGATCGAGGGTAAATTAGCGAGGAAAGGATGCACGATTTGTGGGAAAAGCCCGAGAACGAATAACCCGATCGCGCCGACCCCGAGCATGATGCCCTGCACCCAGCTTTCGTTCAACGCCCAGGCTGTTTCCTCCGATCCCATCACCAGCACTGCCAGAGTGCGAATCGCGCCGAAAACCAATCCCAGCAAACCGATTAACAGCCAAAACGCAAATCCAAGCGATTGACTTGCCAGTCCTTCCCATAAAGCCAAACGCGGTGGGAAACCCGCCAGAAGTGGAAATCCTGCAGTCGAAAAGTTTGCCAACAGCAGTCCAGCAGAAGCCACCGGATAGAGCCGAGCAAACCCCTGCACATCACCGAAACGTAACGACTTGGCCTTTTGTCCAATGACTGAAAGTGACAAAGCCCATACTGCGAGGCCAATACCGCGCGGAATCAGGTGCAGGAAAATAATTTGAATGGAATTGATGCCGGGTTGAACACCTAAAGCCATCACTACAAATCCGGTTTCTGCGATGGATGCGTACGCCATCATTCTTCCCAGGTGCCGCTGGAACGCCGCCCACACTCCGCCAGTTACCACCATCAATACGCCGGCACCTTCTAGGGCGTTCAAAAATTCCGGTGAGGTGCGTAACCATGTGTATCGATCCAGAAAGCCCATTCCAAAAATGATCGTGGTGGTCGGCAATGCCCAAAGCAGGAATCCGACCACGT
>DATKNJ010000066.1:0-4041 GCA_035541395.1 Anaerolineales bacterium | reverse complement strand
CTGATTCCACCAAATTGAGTTTCATCTCCGCTTTGGAAAATGAACCGCCTATCAATCGTTTCAATGACGGCAAGTGCGATCCTGCCGGACGCTTTTTAGTTGGCACGATGGATAACGAGGAGAAAGAACCAAGTGGTTCGTTATATTCGTTCGACGGAAAAACAATGACGCGTTTGCTCACAAATACGCGTATCTCGAATGGACTCACTTGGAGTCCTGATTACAAAACTTTTTACTATATTGATACGCCAACGCACCTTGTGCAAGCTTTTGATTATGATCTCAAATCCGGCCAACTTGCAAATTCGCATGTCGAGATTCGAGTCCCCGAATCTTTGGGCTGGCCCGATGGCATGACTTCCGATATGGATGGCAATCTATGGATCGCGATGTGGGGTGGCGCACAAGTGACAAAATGGAATCCAAACACCGGGCAATTGTTGGAGCAAATTCACATCCCCGCGCCGCATTCATCATCGTGTGCCTTCGGTGGCCGGGATATGAATGAGTTGTACATTACTTCGGCGCGCAAAGATTTGAGCGCGGATGAATTGGCGAAATATCCGCATTCGGGTGGTGTCTTTCGAGTCAAAACAAATGTAACAGGAATGCCATCATTTGAGTTTGGAAGCTAGCGTCATTGCGAAGCGACGAAGTCGCTGAAATAATTGAAGTAATCCCCTCGTTACAGCAAAAAACATCCTCGTCATTGGACGAGGATGTTTGATTTTACTTTTCCACTTTTTCCGGCAGCGGAGCCGTCGCTGTTGAATTGGTCGACGTTTTCCGCATCTGATCATTCTCAATCGTGAGAATGCCGTTCCGCACCTGGTTGCCAAGCTTATCGATCTCTTCCTGCAAATGATTTAAGCTGTCGAGTACATAGTTATCGGCATCGGTGCGGGTGGCTTCCGCATCCGCGCGTGCCTGACTAAGAATTTGGTCGGCGCGGCGCTGCGCCTCCGCCACGATGTTATCTTTGTGCGCTAATTGATCGGCCTTTTCGCGCGCCAATGCGATCGTGCGATTGGCCTCTTCCTGTGCCTGCGCCATGACTCGGTCGCGCTGCGCGATCACTTGCTGCGCCTTCTTTACTTCTTCTGGGATGGCGATGCGCATCTGGTCGATCAATTCCAGCATGCGATCTTCGTCCACTACCACATTGTGAGTGAAAGGCAGAGCCTTGCTCTCGTTGAAAAGTTCTTCGAGTCGGTCAATCAGTTGCAGAATATCCATAGGACTCCTCCGTTGGCACGGATTCAACCTAATTCTATCGCATTTTTAGTCTCTCAACGCATTCGGCGGGGTTTGCCGGTCTGCCATGTTGTTGAGTTTATGCTTGAGCGCTTTTTCCACATGAGGCGGCACCATGCTGGATACATCGCCGTTCAACGTGGCGATCTCGCGTACCGTGCTGGATGAAAGAAAAGTATGTTGTTCGGCAGTGATGAGAGCTACAGTTTCGATATCACGCGCGAGGCGTTGATTCGCCAACGCCATGCGGAACTCAAACTCAAAGTCCGAGAAGACGCGCAACCCGCGCACGATGACCTGCGCGTTGATCTTGCGCGCGAAGTCAATCGTCAAGCCGCTGTATCCCATCACTTTGATTTTGGAATTATCCGCTACCGCTTCTTTGACCAATGCGATGCGTTCTTCGGGCGAAAACAATAATGTCTTTAATGGTTTGTCGTACACGGCCATGATGACTTCATCGAAGACGCGCGTGGCGCGCTCTGCGATGTCCATGTGACCGTAATGAATGGGATCAAACGTACCGGGAAATAATGCGCGAACCATGAATTCTCCAATTTTGTAGGGGCACCGCATGCGGCGCCCCTGCGCGATTTAACTTACGTCCCCTTTGCCTTCACCCCAGAATCTTCCAAACGCCTCGGCCAGCAATGCGTGATCGGGTTGTTTCAAATCCGCGTCCTGCTCGAACAAGGATTGCGCTTGTCCACGCGCTTTTTCGATCAAAGCCAAATCGGTGAGACTCGCCATACGCAACCCGGAGGCATAACCGGATTGACGCGTGCCCAAAAATTCGCCAGGCCCGCGCTGATGCAAATCACGTTCCGCCAGCACAAAGCCATCATTCGACTCGGCCATCGCTTGCAGACGTTCATTTTCGGTTGCGTTCTCTTGCGTGGGAATCAGCAAACAATAGGCTTGATCCGAGCCGCGCCCGACGCGGCCACGCAATTGATGCAATTGCGCCAAGCCAAAACGATCTGCGCCTTCTATCAACATCACAGTCGCGTTCGGCACATCTACGCCGACTTCGACCACGGTGGTCGAAACCAAAATATCGTACTTGCGATCACGGAACTTGAGCATGGTCTCGTCTTTTTCATCGGGCTTCACGCGGCCATGCAAGAGTCCCAACTTCAAATCGGGGAAGATTTCCTTCGAGAGCGTTTCGTAATCGTCCACCGCGGCGCGTGCTTCGATCTTGTCGCTTTCTTCGATCAGCGGATAAATAATGAAAGCCTGCTTGCCATCTTTGATCTGCGAGCGAATCAACGAGTAGGCGCGTTCGCGTTCCTGTGGTCGCAGCACATGTGTGTTGACCGGTTGACGTCCCGCGGGCATTTCATCGATCACAGACAAATCGAGGTCGCCATATAACGTCAGCGCGAGCGAGCGCGGGATCGGCGTGGCGCTCATCACCAACAGATGCGGATTCGATCCCTTTTGACGGAGCGCAGCCCGTTGGTCCACACCGAAGCGGTGTTGTTCATCGATCACTGCAAATTGCAAATCTTGGAAGATGACCGGTTCTTCGATCAGCGAATGTGTGCCGATGACGATCTTAATGCTGCCCTCTGCGAGGCCAGCGCGAATCGATTCTTTCTCGGCCTCAGGCGTGTCACCGACTAACAGACGAATCTGGCTCTCTGGCATGATCCCGTTTTCGCCCGCCAGCAAATTGATGAAGTTGCGATAATGTTGTTCCGCCAAAATGGAGGTAGGTGACATGATCGCGGCCTGCGCGCCGTCGTTGACGATGATGGCTGAAGCCAACGCGGCTACTACAGTTTTGCCTGAACCGACATCGCCTTGCAACAAACGATTCATCGGCTTGCCGGATTTCAAGTCGGCGCGCAATTCATTCACTGCGCGTTGTTGTGCGTTGGTCAACGCGAAAGGCAACGCGGCGACGCGCGCATTCAACCAATCGTCACTGACTTCAAAGACGCGCGCATCGGCGGACTTCCAATCGCGCTTTTGGCGCAAAACGCCCATTTGCAGATAGAAGATTTCATCGAAGGCGAGACGCGCTCGCGCCTGCATTAGCTTTTCTTGCGAATCGGGGAAATGGACTTGTAATAAAGCCTCGCTGAGAGGCAACAAACCAGCCGATGTGCGCACACTTTCAGGCAAAGCATCCGCCACCGCGGGCGCCCAATATTTGACGACTTGATTCATCAAATTGCGCAACCATTTTTGCGTGATGTGTTCCGTGAGCGAATAGATCGGCACAATGCGATTCGTGTGCAGGTTCTCGATATCGACCGGTTCCCAATCAGGATTGTTCATCACGAGGCGGCCGAGATATTGTTCCACTTTGCCGGAAACAGAAATCTGCTCGCCTTCTTTGAGCCGATTCGCCATCCACGGTTGGTTGAACCACGAGAGGCGCAACGCGCCGGTCGTATCGGAAAGAATTGCTTCGACGATCTGCGCTTTGCCGCCGCGAATCGGATGCGTGTTCACGCTTTGAATCGTGCCAATAACCGTGAGCTGTTCACCATACCAAAGCGACTTGATCGGTTTGAGCTGGCTGTAATCTTCGTAGCGACGCGGGAAGTAATAGAGCATGTCGCCGAGGGTGTGCAAGCCGAGCTTGCTCAAGGTCTCCGCGTGGCGCGGACCGACGCCCTGCAATACGGTCAACGAGGCGTTGAGAGCCGCGGGCGTTTGACTGGTCTTTGCGCCGGGCACGTTATCGGCGCGGCCGGGCGGAGGCGCTTTGTGAGTCTGCGCGTGAGCGGGATACGGCTGAGGACGCGACTCGCCAGGTTGCTCGGAAGCAGG
>DATKNJ010000065.1:0-5145 GCA_035541395.1 Anaerolineales bacterium | reverse complement strand
ACAGATAGGAAGAAAACAACTCTTTATTGATCTGATCGTTGATCGCGTCTTGCATAGTTTTTGAAATCATGTGTGCCTCCTTGCCTTGATTATACAATCAATCTCTGGCGTAAACCTAGTTCCTTCTCAAGCATAGTTTACCGAAACTACACCAGAAACAAAACCGCTACGCCTGCAATGGCAAGGATTGTCCCAACCAGAGCCTGCCAGCCGATTCTTTCCTTATAAACAAAATAACTAATTGGCAGGATGATCACAGGCGGCAAAGCCATCAACGTGCTTGCGACGCCCACTTCCGCATATTGTACTGCAAGCAATGATGAGGTGACGCCGAGTACGGGTCCCACCAATGCGCCCAATGCGAGCAGGCGCAGGGCCTGTGGATTTCCGCGCACGGATCGA
Organism: Anaerolineales bacterium; assembly: GCA_035541395.1. Classification (GTDB taxonomy): domain Bacteria; phylum Chloroflexota; class Anaerolineae; order Anaerolineales; family Villigracilaceae; genus JACPVF01. Next base: position 4,743 of record DATKNJ010000065.1, on the reverse strand, counting down.
ATCGTTGCGCCCGCGCTTCTTTGAAATGCAGCCCAGATCCAAATGAAAATTGAAGCAGCCAGGATACGAATCACGTTGGCCTGGAATGGAGGAAAATCTCCCAACATCCCCTGCTTTGATAGGACGAGTCCAATGGCCTGACACAACCCTGCCATTACACCGAAGAACACGCCCAGCCGGGTATGTCCATGCGGAGTGTCCGGCGGTTCTTCATGGGCCATCACCACCCAGCCGATTCCCGCCAAGGCAAGAATAATGCCTGTGATTTGTAGAACAGTCAGCGTCTCACCGAAGAACATCCAAGCAATGACTGAACCGAAAATGGGAGCCAGACTCAACAGCAGGCTTCCGAGTCGCGGCCCAACCGAAACTAGAGATTGAAAATAGAAGGCATCGCCTAGCGAAAGGCCGATCACTCCAGAGATACTTAACCAGAACCACCGCGATGACTCAGCCGAAAATGGAAGCGGCTCGCGGAACAAAATAATATTCAGGACGACCAGATAAACCAAAGCAATGGTCAGGCGGATTCGATTCGTCACCTGTGAACCCACCATGCGGCCAGTCGAGGCGAATATGATCGATGTAAGAGCAAAGAAAAAGGATGTAGCCAGCCCGGCCATTTCACCGATGAAATTCATAAGTGTCCCTTTTATATGTAGTGGAAAATATAAAATAGATCTCTAAAACTTACTTGAATATCGGCAACCAGTACGAGACTTGCCTAAGATAAGATCCATGGCTCGCGCCAAATCTTTTGCGCAAATCAAGCTTCTCATAAAGATATTGAAGAAATGAGCTGCTAAGGAACTTATCCCCTCTTCTTCAACCAATCCAACAATTTCTTTTGCGGCCAGCAGTTGATTACATCCTTCGGTTCAAGCCAGGCGCGGCGAGCAATAGCCACGCCATAGAATCGCATGTCCATATCTTCTTCGGAGTGCGCGTCTGTGTTGATGCTGAGGGGAATACCCAACTCTTTTGCGCGGCGAGCATACACATCGTCGAGATCGAGGCGATAAGGGCTGGCGTTGATCTCCAACGCGACTCCCGTCTCCGCCGCGGCTTTGAGGATCGCGTCCATGTCGAGGTCCGCGCCTTCTCGGTCCGGGATCAGCCGTCCCGTGGGGTGACCGATGATGTCCACATGCGGATTGCGAATGGCATTGAGTACGCGCTGCGTGACCTTTTCGCGCGGCTGTCGCAAACTGGTGTGAAGCGAGGCCAGCACCAGATCGAGGCTCGCCAGGAATTCATCGGGATAATCCAACGTGCCATCGGCTTTGATCTCAACTTCGGTGGCATGCAAGACGAGAATCTCATCGCCGAGTTGCTTTTGAATCTTCTTGATCTCCGCGGCTTGCTTCTTGTGATCTTCCATGCTCAAACCGCCGGTGACGCCGAGACTGACCGAATGATCGGTGAAGGCAATGACCTTGATGCCACGCTTCGCCGCAGCACGCGCCATTTCGAGCATTGTGAGTTTGCCATCGCTCCACGTGGAATGTGTTTGCAAGTCCGCTTTGATATCTTTGACTTCGATCAACTTTGGAAGTTTGTTGGCTTTCGCGGCTTGCACTTCGCCGCGGTCTTCACGCAGCTCCGGCGGAATCCACGGCAAGCCCAATGTTTTATAAACTTCCTCTTCGGTCGCGCAAAAAATCTCGCTTTCATCTTTGACGCGCGTAAAGAAATGCTCCGAAAGCGATAAGCCTTTATCGAGCGCGAGTTGGCGCAACTGCACGTTGTGATCCTTCGAACCGGTTGCATATTGCAACGCCGTGCCAAACTTTTCCGGCGGATGCACCCACACTTGCGCGCGCACACCATCGCTGAACTCGATACTGGATTTCGTCTCGCCCATGCCCAATACGCGCGAGACTCCGGGAAGAGTCGTGAAGGCTTCCATGACCGGCTTTGAATCTTTGGACGCCACCAAAATATCGAGGTCGCCGATGGTCGAACGCATCCTTCTTAGACTTCCGGCTGGCTGCGCATCAACAACTCCCTTCACCTTTTTGAGCTGATCGATGATCTCCTGCGCGAGCGGATAGGCGCGCCCGATGGGAATCCGTCCCGAACGCCGCGCCAGCGATTCGATTCCCGCGATAATTTGCTGTTCCGATTTCGCGCCCAATCCCGGAAGGTCATGTAATTTGCCTTCATGCGCGGCTTTATCCAATTGAGCAAGAGTCGTGATGTTGAGCGACTTCCAAATCAACGCGATCTTCTTCGGGCCGAGTCCCGGCACTTTCAACCATTCCGCCAAACTGGGCGGCACTTCTTTTTTTAATTTCTCGAAGAACTCTAATTTGCCGGTGCTGAGCAATTCATCGATCTTCTCCGCGATGGCTTTGCCCACGCCGGGAATCTCGCGCAGCTTACCTTCTTTCCAATATTCGCTGGCTTCGCGCGGCAGGCTGGCAAGACTCTCAGCAGCTTTGCGATAAGCCAGAATCACATAAATAACTTCACCTTTGATCTCGACCAAGTCCGCGATCAGGTTGAACATATCCGCAAGTTGACGATTGTTCATCATAACGATAATCCTTTCGGCTGGTTTTATTATACGCTGAACATGAAACGCCTTCCTTTACTGAATAAACGAACAGGCTAGGGAATATTCCCCGACCTGTTCGCTGATGCAACACAAATTTACTTTTGCAGCCAAATTTGAAAACCGATTCCACCAACATCGATCTTCCCTTTGTCGAATGGAGTCTGTGCGATCATGAATTCCATCTCCGCTGCACTGTACGCGGTCTTCAACAACATCTGCTTGAACGTCCAACGAGTCATTATTTCATCCACGCGACCCAAGTTCATGCCCCTGAGTTCGTGCTCGATATCTTCGGATGTGGCATCGTGCCGCATATCAACGATCACGCTCACGCCTCCCGGCTTCAGCACGCGATACATTTCGGCAATCGCCTTCACCGGCTCAGAGAAATTTTTGAACGCAGCCTGGCAAAATGTGAAGTCGAAGGTCTCGTTTTCAAATGGCATGTCTGAGGCATTTCCCCAGCGGAATTCGATCTTCTTGCCGACCCTTGCTGCATTCTTGTGCGCGATCTCCACAAAGGATTTGCTGATATCGAGTCCTGTGATTTTGTAATCCCCCAGTTTGGCAAGTTCGATACAGAAGTAACCTGGTCCGGGTGCGATCTCAAGCACGCTTCCGCCCGCGGGAATTTTCTTCGCCAATTGACTCGCCATCAGCTTATGCCGATTGATATCTTTGAGCGTTAGCTTTGAATACCAACTGGCAATCGCACCTTCCATCGCGAGACCTTTATAAGCTTTTGAACTTTTCGTTTTGACAGTATTCATGTTTGATTATCCTTTCAAGATTAATCCGCGGGTGAAGCAACGCTTACGCTACTCTCGCTATGTAGAGACTTAACTTTGATTTGTAACGTCAACAAACAAGCCACGCCGAACAAGATCGCTCCCATCCAAAGCGGTGCACCGACCATCACGCGGTCATACACAACGCCAGCCCACAGCGGACCGAGCGCAGCTACGAGTCCATTCACCGCCGCGCTGACTCCGGCCAATTGTCCCTGCTCACCGTCAGTGACTCGGTTCGCGGCCATTGTGCTCAACGCCGAGAAGATAAAACTCACCACCATACTTTGCACAAAAATGATTGGGAATAGCATCCAAAACACTGGTGCAAAAAAGATCAACAGCGCGCCGATGCCATCGCCGGAAAGGCTAAAGATCGCCATGCGCTTCTCACCATATTTTGGAAGCAACGTTCGCACCAATGTTACTTGCATGATCGTGGTCGCGACGCCCGAGAGAACAAACAACACGCCAATCGCCCACGGCTGCGCCAGAAACTTATCCACGATGAACACTGCCAGCGTGCTGTTGATTCCATCGAAGCTGAAGTTGAACAACGCCGTGACGATCAAGATCAGGCCGACGCCCGGTTTGCGCATCATATCTCCGATGGAGACGAACGGATTAAAATCCTGAATGCGAAGCGGAGACGTTTCCCGCTTCTCGCGAGGAAGTGATTCGGGCAACAGGAAATAAATGAATCCAACGCTGATGAGGGATACAACTCCCGCCGCGAAGATCGGCGCAGTCAAACTAACCTGTCCCAGCACACCGCCCAAAGCCGGCCCAACGATGAAGCCCACGCCATACGCCATTCCGATCAACGTAAAGTTCTTGGCGCGTTCTTCTGGTCTGGAAACATCCGCGATATAAGCCGCGGCCGTGGAGAGATTTCCGCCGGTGATACCATCGATCAGGCGCGAGAGAAACAGCACCCACAGCGCGCCGCCGATGCCAAAGACGAAATATCCGATGGCCGAACCAAACACGCTGACGAGCAGTACCGGGCGACGCCCGACACGGTCACTGATCTTGCCGAGAATCGGCGCGGCGAAAAACAAGGCGCCCGCGTAAATCACTGTCAGCATGGCGATCATCAACGCGTCGCGGCTATATTGCTTAACGATATACGGCGCGACCGGCCCGAGGATCGAGAGACCGATAATATCCATCAGCATGATGAAGAAGATCAGACCGAGCGCGGTCTTTTTTGTTTGAGGTTTCATTCGTAAACTCCTTAACGATAAGATTTATTTGTGAGGGGCACTATGAGCCAAAATCCAGATACCGATGCAGAAGCACAGGAAAAGCAAACCCAGGCTAACCGGATTAAGCCACATTTGTAAAATAGCGTTCATGTTGAATTCTCCTTTTGGTTTGAATTGCGCCCATCTT
>DATKNJ010000064.1:0-6706 GCA_035541395.1 Anaerolineales bacterium | reverse complement strand
TTGTTGACAACAGCCAGCACGCATTTGATCACATAAGAATCGGGATCGTCACCTTGCGGCAGCACAATGATGGAGCGTGCCGTATGCGGGCTGATGATTTCGAGATCGTTCAAATCGAGCGGATTGCCAGAACGACAAATGACCTTGGTATTCTCAGTGTTGGGAGTGCGACTGCGAATCGCATCTTCCATCTCGACTTTATCCTGGTCGGCCAAAATGGCGATGGCCGCGCCCTTTTTACGATTCTCATTGGCGATTATCAGTTCAGAGATGATCGTGAAAATCTGCGGCGACCAACCCAGAATGACGGTGTGATCTTCTTCCAACACGAGCGAACGGCCTTTGCGGAGGCTATCCACTTTCGCTTCGATGGTGTTGCTCAACGCGCCGATCAAAATGCTGACGATGAACAAACTGACGAATGTGATCACGAGCATCGCCAGCAGATATAAAATGGGCTGGTCTTTTGGATCAACCGGATTGGGCGTTAGTGCTTGGAATAAAATATTCCAGAAAACGTTGAACAAGCCGGGTTCATCGGCCGGGCCAACGTGAATGAAATAGAGCACAAAAGAAACGATGAGAACAATCAGCGTTGCTGCGGCAGCCAGCCAGATCAGCAACTGCAGCGGACTCCGTGAAATGCTGTTGTCGAAAGCGTAACGCAGGCGTTCTTTGAAACCGGGTTTGGTGCGCGGCATAAGCCCTCCGCTTGGAGATGGGACGAATTATAAGATTCTTTTATCGGGTTTTGCCGGTGAATTTGTTTCGGCCGCGGTGTAATAATTTGGTAAGATTATTCGAGTAACATTCGGTGTTTCGAGCGAGTCTATGGACTGTTATTGTTTATTCCTATTATTGTAGAAGGAGTACGCCATGTTTTCATTTGAAGGCCCTGATCGTCGCAAGGAAGAAGAGCGCGTTCGTTTGGAAGGTCGTCTGCCTCCCGGCCAATCCTTGACTTTAAAATTTCCGGTTTTGCATTATGGCCCGGTCCCGGCTTTCAAACCGGCCACTTGGGATTTCCGAGTTTGGGGCGAAGTGGAGGAAGAAAAACGTTGGACGTGGGATGAGTTCAATCAATTGCCGCGTACCAAGATTCAAATGGATATCCATTGTGTGACGCGCTGGAGCAAGTTCGATACTGTGTGGGAAGGCGTTTCGGTCAAGACCATGGTTGCGAACGGATTATTCAAGATTAAACCAAACGCTACGCATGTGATGCAACACGCTGAATATGGCTTTACAGTCAATTTGCCATTGGAAGTCGTTTTACAGGATAACTTCATCATGGCGACTCACTTGAACGGTGAGCCGATCACGCCGGATCATGGATATCCGTTACGCGGTGTGGTGGGATTTATTCCTAGCGAGAAAAATTTGGAAACTCCATATTTTTGGAAGGGCGCCAAGTGGTTGCGTTCCCTGGAATTTATGCCGCGCGATCGGCGCGGTTTTTGGGAGCAGGCTGGCTATCATAACCGCGCTGACGTATGGCGCGAGGAGCGTTTCGGTTAAATCAATCGGACGAGGTTAACACCTCGTCCGATTTTTTATTTCACAGATTGTATGATTTTAACTTGGTCGCTTGCCCAGCGTAACTGTAACGTCTGTTTTTTGATCGCCGCGCAAGACGGTCAATATAACGTTATCGCCCGGGGATTTGTTTTCCACCAAATAAGCCAGCAATTCATCGAAGCTGCGAATGGAACGGCCATCGATCGCGACGATCAAGTCGCCGCCCGCGTTCAGGTTTTGAACACTGGTGGATTGTGTACCCGCTTTGATACCGGCTTGATCGGCCGGGCCGCCCGGCACCACGCTAACAACGTATGCACCGATTGAAGATTTCAATCCAAGCGCGTTGATCGTATCCAGAGTCATGGCATCATCTGGCAAAGCCGAGATGCCCAGGTAAGGATAATCATATTTTCCACTGGAGATCAGAACTGGTGCGACGCGCTTTACGATGTTGCTGGGTACGGCAAACCCAATGCCGGAATTGATTGGTTCGCCTGATGTGGTGGAGTTCAGCGTCTGGATGGCGCGGTTAACACCGATCACTTCGCCATTCAAGTTGAAGAGCGGGCCGCCTGAATTACCGGGGTTAATAGCTGCATCAGTTTGGACAATGTCACCAGCTGTGAAGTAGGTTCCATCGGCAGTTTGATGAGCTGAGTCCAGGGTTCGGCCAAGCGCCGAGATCACGCCAACGGTCATCGTGCCGCTCAAGCCGAAGGGGTTGCCAATCGCGACTACGGTTTGACCAACTTGCAGTGCGCTCGAGTCGCCCATCGGTACAGGATGCAACTCACTGGCGGGAGCATTCACGCTAACGACGGCCAAGTCTGAGTCCAGATCGGTGCCGATCACAGACCCGTACGTTTTATAACCGGAGGGGAAGTCCACTTCCACTTTGGTCGCGCCTTCCACTACGTGATAGTTGGTCACGATATGACCGTTTGCATCGTAAACGAAACCAGAGCCGAGGCTTCCGCCACCCGATGAATTGATAATAGCAACAATGCCCGCATTGACACGCGTATACAACGCGGTCAACGTATCCTGCTGCGCGTCCGGGTTCCCATTGGCGGGCGCGGCTGGTGCGTTCGGTTGTGTATTCACAACTGGCGCGGGCGCTGCGGAAGTTGGGGCTGCAGAAGTGACTGGCGCAAGACTTGCAGTTTGGCAGGCCAACGCGGCCAATACCAGCACCGTTAAAACAATCCACATTCGTTTGGTATTCATATTGCTCCTTGAAAATAATCGGAGGCTAAAATTTAATTTTGAAGGCCTCTTCCAATAATTCTCTTTGCTTCGGCGAGAGATAACGCGGGATCTGAACTTTGAGCCGCACGAACAAATCTCCCTTTGAATTTTGACTTTTCACCTGCGGCATACCGCGTCCCGCGAGACGAAATACCTGTTCCGGTTGTGTGCCGGGCGGAATGCTCAACTTGACTTTGCCGGTCATCGTCTCCACTTCTGCTTCGCCGCCGAGGATTGCGGTGAATACGCTGACGGTGGCCGTGGTGTGCAAATCATTGCCTTGACGTTCAAACCGTTCATCCTCAGCCACATCGATCACAAGATATAGATCTTGTCCGTTTGGGCCTGCACCTGGCGCGCGGACTTTGGAGCCTGTACGCACTCCGGCAGGAATCCGCACTTGCACGTTGCGTCCATTCGCACGGACCTGACGCGTCGTGCCCTCGTATGCTTCCTTCAACGTAATCTCGACAGGCTCTTCGTACGTTGACGCCGCGCGACCGCGCGTTGTGCGCGTGCTGCCCATGCCGCCGAAGATGTTGCTGAAGAAGTCCGAGAACAGGTCACTGGCATCGCCATATTCTACGCGCGTGCCGCCGCCTGCGTTGTTACCGAACCATTGACTCCAATCGAAATCATTGGGTGTACCGCCGCGCTGTTGCCAGTTGGAATAAGCGCTGCCGAGCTGGTCATAACGGGCGCGCTTCTGCGGATCGTTCAGCACCTGATAAGCCTCGTTGATATCCTTGAACTTCTCCTCGGCCTGCTTGTTGCCGGGGTTTCGGTCGGGATGAAGTTGCATCGCCAGCTTACGATACGCTTTGCGGATCTCGTCCTGGCTGGCATTGCGTCCTACGCCAAGGATCTTATAATAGTCCTTATAATCCATAGTGCCTCATTGATAGCACTACGCAGAGTCGGCGTCAAGCGCCCGAAAGTTCGTCTAATGCAACTCTAACTTAAAGAAATTTAACCATGCCGCTATTAAAAACAGATGACAAAGAAGGATACATGCGATGAAATCAATTTGTGTTTATTGTGGATCTTCGGACACGGTTCACGCGGACTATATAGCTGCCGCGCGTCAAATGGGCGCGACCCTCGCCCGCCGTGGACTCGCCGTTATCTACGGCGGCGGGAAGACCGGCCTGATGGGCGCAGTGGCGGATGGCGCGCTGGAGGCGGGCGGCGAAGTGATTGGCATCATCACGCCCAGCATGAATACGGCTGCGCTGGCGCATACCGGCATCACGCGCATGGAGATCACCGATGGGATGCATGGCCGCAAAGCGCGCATGCATACGCTAGCGGATGGTTATATTGCTTTGCCCGGCGGCTTCGGCACGTTTGACGAATTGTTTGAGACCATCACTTGGGGACAGATCGGCGCACATACCAAACCGATTGGCTTATTGAATGTGCGCGATTATTTCCGTTATTTATTGGCCGCGTTGGATCACGCGACAGCGGAAGGATTTATCTTTCCGGAGCATCGCGAAACGTTGAAGTGTGAATCTGATCCGGATAAACTGTTGGATGTGATGTCTGCTTATAAACATCCGTATGACGCGGTCAAGCGTTGGATGCGGGAGCGATGAGATGCAGATCGTCCGCTTGGAGTTGATGACGGATGAAGTCGATTCGTTGCGCGAGTTTTACGCTCAGACACTTGGATTGGAAACTCGCTCTGAACATCGAGACCAGTTTGAAGTCCGAGCGGGAACGACGCAATTAGTCTTCCAAAAAGCGGACGCGGGTTGGAATGGCGCATATCATTTTGCGTTCAACATTCCCGAAAATCAATTTGACGAATCGTTGAAGTGGATCATGGAGCGGGTTGAGTTACTGGCTGATCGTACGGGTGAGACGTTGTTTCTGTCCAAAACCTGGAACTCGGATTCGCTCTATTTCAAAGACACGGCTGGAAATGTTTTGGAATTCATCGCGCGGCATACGATGCAAAATGCTGTGCAGAAATTATTTGATGGCGATCCGATTCTATCTGTCAGCGAGATTGGGTTGGCCACGGAAGATGTGCCCGCGTTGGTCCGTGAATTGGGAACGAAGGGCATCGCGCCATATAAAGGCCAAAGCGATGAGTTCACCGCGGTCGGCGATGAGGAGGGGTTGTTTATCGTAGTCAAGCGTGATCGGATTTGGAAACCCGATACGGATGTGCTCGCGAAGTTATTGCCGTTGAAAGTGACGGCGCGCGTCGGCGCGACACAATTCGAGTTGCGCGGATTTCCGTATGTGATTCAATTTATTGGTTGAGTAGCTGCGATCGGAGCGAGCCGCGTATCGAAACCAACGGGCGAGATTACAGAAAGTGTGCTCACACGAGCGCACTTTCTGTTTAGTGAACAAACGGCGTCAGTGGACCGGGATTTTGAATGACCTGACTTAACACGTTATATGGCACGACCACAGTTTGCGGTCCGGCTGCGTATGGCGCGACTTGATATTCATCGAAGGTAATGGCGAGGCCGTCCGCAGTGATGTTCCAGTTTTTGTAATTCTCCGGCAGCGGATCGGCGCCTTTGGTGAAATCGCCCTGAAAGCCGATATCGCGCGTGGCAAGTTGAGTTTTGCAGTAATCTGAGATCGGCTGCAGATAATTCGCGTTCGACGCGAAGAGTTGATCAAGCGTTAATTCTTTGCTCTGCTCAAGATCATAATTGACTGTGATGGTGTAGTGATACGGATGCGCCTGGCCGGACGTGAAACCTTCAAAGGAAAATTTGATGCTGACGATTTTGTTTCCCGCGGAAGAGAGCAGCTCGTAATGAAAATCGAAGGAACTGTTCGGCACTTCGGGAATGACGACCACACTTTGCATATTCTTCTTGAAAGCGTCTACTTCGTTTTGAGTCAATTGCTGCATAGCCGCGTTGAACGTGGTCACGCGCGGATCGTCACTGCCTTGCAATTGCGGAGTCTGGCCGGTGATTTCGTACATCGGCGCAGTCGTTTGTGACTCTTTGTAAGCCACACTGGTTACGGTCAACGACTCATAAAATGGAACACTGGTCGCAGTCAGTGCGGCGGTGGGGGGCTGGAGGGTCGGTGGCGTAATCGTCGGTGAAGTGGGTGTGCCGGTCAATGAACAGGCTGTTGCAGCCAACAGTAAAAGACTTAATGCAATTTCGATCTTTAAATTTTTCATTCTTTTGTCAACTCCTTTAGTATCTCAATTGTCTCTTGTTTTCCGCCCATGCCATTTTCCCCGCCGGGACCCACGCAAGATGGACAACCATCTGCGCACTCGCATTGACTGACCAATTCCAACGCGCGCTGCATTAGGTCATCATGAATTTCGAACAATCTTTGACTAAAACCGATTCCCGCGGGCACGAGATCGTATAATACGACCGATGGATTCGCAAACGCCGACGATGGCACCGGCTCGATGTGCGTGCCGAGATCGCCGCTATCGCACATCAAAAATAGCGGTGCGAGATTTCCCAGCACATAACTCAGCCCGGCCAATCCGCTGCGCATGCGGACGTTGGCTTCCACTTTGTGATGACAGGATGGGCACAGCGTGGTTAAGTTTGCCAAACGATTGGCTTCGTCGCGCGATGCAAACGCTTTGAACGGAGTCTTGTGGTGCACATCGTGCTGGCGGCTCATCTCCGGCGCGCCGCACACCTGACATTTGAATCCATCGCGGGCGCGCACGCGCTCGCGAATCTTCGGCCAGTCGGGGCCGTAATCGTTCGGGTCGTTGGTCCAGGCTCCGGCTTCGCGCAGACGCGTGACCGTCTCCTCGGAGAGAGTCAGCCAGTAGCCGGTCGTCTGCAATTCGGAAGGCGGCAAGTCCAGCGGTTCTTCGCCAAGATTTTCGTGCGTGTACCAGCGGCGTTTGCGAAAGCCGGTCACTTGCGTGGTGACTTTCAACTCGCCCCATTTTTTCTCGCCGCCGTGCACAGCCTCT